>NZ_JAESIH010000025.1 GCF_016756745.1 Aminivibrio sp. | reverse complement strand
TCAGTTCTTCATCCCAGTCGATTCTTTTTCTTTTCACGGTTGCCGATTCCTCATTTCCATCAGTATTCCGGGGATTTCATCCGCGATTTCTCCTGCAAGAATGCCGTCCAAACCCTTCGAAGCGGCCAGGGAGCGGGCTGCCATCCCATGAACATATGCCCCGAGGGCGGCGCTCTCAAGAAGCGGAGTTCCTGCTGACAGAAAGGCGGCGATTACCCCGGAAAGGACATCGCCGGAACCGGGAACAGCCAGGGCTCGGTTTCCTGCCCTGACGAGATAGGTCTGATTTCCGTCATCGCATAGTGTCCCGAAGCCCTTGAGAAGAACCGGTCCCCACTTCTCCGCTATCCGTCGCGCCGCTGAGATGCGGTCTTTTCGAACATCCGCCGGAGAAACTCCGAGAAGGTACGCTGCCTCTCCCTCATGGGGCGTGAGGAGGACTCTTCCCCGGTCTATCCCTTCTCCCGATTTCGAAAGCCAGTACAATCCATCTCCATCGAGGATGAGACGGCCTTCCCATGCGGAAAGCACAAGGCGGCAGATCTCTCCAGCCCTCTCCGAACGTCCTATTCCCGGGCCAAGAACTACTGTATCAATCCGCCCGGACCAGGCTGAAAGGGTTCCGATAATCCCGCAGTCATTTTTTGTGAACAGGCCGCTTTCCGTGATAGCCTCGGGGAGGGAGGAGGAACAAGGCGCACAGGATGTTTCCTCGGAAAAGAGAATGCCGAGTCCGCCCCCCGCTCTCAGGAAAGACCGGATGGACAGAAGGGGAGCTCCCCGGTAGACTGTGCTGCCGCCTATCACCATGGTTCCGCCCCTCATCCCCTTGTGGATGTCTTCAGAGAAAAGAGGAAGGAATCGTTTCCCGTCCTCCGGAGAGAAAGAGCGGATACGGGGAACGGCGTTTTGCGGCAGCGGGAAACCGACCCCCGCCACAATGACTTCTCCTGCCAGTTTTCTGCCGTCTCCCGCAGCGACCCCGGTTTTTGGAGCGACCATTGTAATGGTCATGGTGACTCCTGCACAATTATCGTCAGCCACTCCCGTGTCGGGATCGATTCCGGTCGGAATATCCAGCGCGATGATCCGACCCGCCTTTTTCGAAAGGAAGCAAAGCCGGGCAATCTCACCTCTCAGAGGACCTGCTGAACCGATACCAAGAAGGGAGTCCACCAGGAGGTTCGCCTTCTGTATCTTCCCGGCAATCTCTTCGTCTGAAAAATCAGACGAAGAGGAAACTGAAATTCCGCATTGAACGGCAAGACGGAAGTTCTTTTTCGTAATTCCGTTAAGGCTTCCGGCCTGAACCGCCGAGAGAATTTCCACCCTTCTTCCCCGCACGGCAAGGTGTCTGGCGGCTACGTACCCGTCACCGCCGTTTTTCCCCGGACCGGTAAGTACCAGAATATCCCCTTCAGGAAACCGGTTCATGATGACGTCAGCGGCAGCGGATCCCGCGTTTTCCATGAGGAGATATTCGGAAACAGCGAGGTTTTCGACGAGTTCCTTTTCTATTCTTCTAATCTCAGCGGAAGTGAAGTAGTTCATGGTTCGCCTCGATGACAACCACGGCTACGGCGTATTCACCGTCGTGGGAAACGGAAAGAAAGGGGGATCCTGTCTTTCCGCCGGGAATGAGATGCCTGACAGATTCTCCAATGCGGAGAACCGGGCCGCTTTCCGTCCGTTCCACCCAAACTCCGCAGAAAGCTATGGAGTACATGGAAACCGAAGATGCCTTTGAAAATGCTTCCCTTGCGGCAAAACTTCCAGCAAGATGCCTGGCGGGATCTGCCTTCGAAAAGGCATATGCGATTTCGTCGGGATGGAAGACCCTTTTCACGAAATGGTCGGACCGCATTGATTTACGTATCCTTTCCACGTTGCAGAGATCGACTCCCAGTCCAACAATCACGTTGCTTCCTCCATGCAAAATTTGATTTTTACGAAGGTTATACCATAAAAAAAGGGCTCCGGCAAAACCGGAACCCCTTTGTTCCCTATAATGGTGGGTGGTAGAGGACTCGAACCTCTGACCTCTTCCGCGTCAAGGAAGCGTTCTTCCTCTGAACTAACCACCCAACAGGAAAGAATTCTACAGAGCTCAGGGCTGTTTGTCAATAAGCCGACCGGAACAAAACGCCAATATCCGGGAAAACGAGAGCTTCCGCATCCATTCGGGAGTTTTCCATCCTTTGCGGACAGAAGCTCTTGACAGGGCTCCGCTGAACAAGGCCCCCCAATAGGCATAGGGCGATTTCGTCCACAAACCTATGACGAAACAGGAGAGACAGATAAGCCCGAAAAAATTTCTGTAGGTCAAAACCTTTCACCCCGGTTCTTTTACCATGGAGTCCCAAGCAGGAAATGGGGCAGAAACAGAGAAAGCTTGGGGAAATAGGTGGTTATGAGGAGCGTCGGGACCCATGCAAATGCAATTATCCAGAGCGTTGGGCCCATCATCTCCTTTATCGGCGCGTTACCCAATCGCCCCCCTAGGTACAGGACGGGCGCCGCAGGTGGAGTGATGCATCCCAGTCCCGTATTGACGCCCACGATGGCCGCATAATGGATGGGATTGAAGCCAAGCTCGATGATTATGGGCATAAGTATGGGGGTTCCCAGTGTGACTGAGCTGATATCATCCATGAGCATTCCCATGATGACCAGGAATATATTGATCATGAACAGAATTATCCAGCGATTTTCTGAGACGGATCGGAAGAGACCGAGCATCTTTCCGGGGAGATCCTCCATGATATAGAGCCTGCTGAGCATCATGACCGAATAGAGCATTACCATGACAACTCCAGTGGTGACCGCCGACTCGACGAGAGAATCCCACAGTCCCCTCCAGGTGAGTCCCTTGTAAATGAACATGCCCGTTGGTATTGCGTACACCACTGCTACGGCAGCCGCTTCGGTGGGAGTCATAATACCTCCGTAGATACCACCGAGAACTATGACGGGAAGCATGAGCGCGGGGAGGGCCGAAAAACCTCTCTCCCTGAAGAGACGCATTTTTTCCTTGCCGTGGACAGGCTCCGTTATCTTGACATCCGGGTTTTTGCGGACAAGCCAGCAATTTACAACGGATATGAGGGTGGTCATGATTATCCCGGGGATGACTGTCGAAAGGAAGCAGGCAAGAATTGACTGTCCCCCGATCCAGGCAAAGATGATGAGTGTCGAATTGGGAGGTATGAGCATTCCGAGAAGAGACGCGTTGGACATGACCGCCGCTGCGACGCCCGGGGGATAGCCTGCTTCCCTGAGTCTCGGGAACATAATGGAACCGATGCAGGAAAGGGTGGCGCATGCCGATCCGGTAATGGATCCGAAAACGGCGCAGGAGATCGTTCCGACGACGCCGAGACCGCCTTTTATTCTTCCGACGAGAAGGTCGACGAGGTTGATCAGCTTTTCCCCTATCCTTCCCCTCTCCATGATGCCCCCGGCCATTATGAAGAGAGCGATGGAGATGAGAGCGATGCTGTTCATGGAGCTGAATCCATAGGGAAGAACCATGGACGTCTGGTACCCGGCGCCCTGCGGACCGCCGAAGAAGAGCAGCCACGCGGTCGATGCCATAAAGCTCATGGGAACCGGGACGCCGAGCATGAGACAGAAAAGAAGGATCAGAACGGCGATGTAAATCATGAAATTCCTCCTTTAATCAAAGCCCGGAAACTGCGCAGCATTCTCATGAAAAAGTAGTAGGTCATGAAAATGAGACCGAGAAAGACCGCCAGGTAGGATGTCCAGAGCGGAATCTGCCAGACAGTGGTCTTGGGAATCGCAACGCCTGTGCCGAGGGGCCCCATGAAACCGAACATGAAAAAGTCGTATCCGTACCAAGTGAAGAGAATACTGATCCCTGTGGTGATGATATTCCGAAGAAAGATGACTGCTCTCTTGAGAGTTCCTTCCTTCATGTATGAATCCACTACGTCGGCGGAAACATGGGTGTCGTTGTAGGCGCCGTAAGCCCCTCCCATGAAATACAGCCAGAAGGCGAAGAGTTTCACCCATTCCTCGAAGCCGTACAAGTCACCGCCGATGATGTAGCGCGTAAAGGCCGCAGCTGATATTACCACTGAAAGCAAAAGGGAGCAGACAACGGTGACAATGGAGAAAAAGGACAAAAGGACAAGGTCAATCGGGGATTTTTTGTCCGGCCTGTTTTCAGGAAAACAGCCCATGGCTTCGCGCTCTGACATGCATTTCTCCTTTCTGCCGCAAAGGAGCAGGCGGAGGGTACTCTCCTCCGCCGTGCTCCGCCGGCTCGCCTGGTAGGGTTTATTTGGGGGCGTACTGCTGTTTGAACTCTTCTATCAGTTCCTTGGAGAACTTGTCGGCAAGCTTGTCCCATGTGGCGGAAACTTTCGTGAAAATGGGCTTCAGCTCTTCGGGCGAATAGGTATGAACCTCGATGCCGGCCTGTCTCATGAGCTCGAGATGCTTTTCCTGGTCCTGCTTCGCAAGTTCGATGCTCATTTCAGTGACCTTTGCGCATGCATCGGCAATGACTTTCTGGTCCGCCGGGGAGAGTTTTTCCCAGGTCTTCTGGCTTATCATGTAATTGAAGTTTTCAACGGAGTAATTCAGATCGTACCAGTACTTCAGCACGTCTTTAAGCATGGTGTAGGCTGCCGTGGGGGTCATTCCGTCAACGCCGTCAGCAACGCCGGTCTGGAGGGCTGTGTAAACTTCAGCCCAGGGAACGGTGACGGTCTTGTAACCCATTGCTTCCGCGCCGAGCTTGTACACGTCCATGTTGGGGATACGAACGAGAATTCCCTTGTCCACATCGGGATTCAGGGGCTCGTTGACCGGTTTCGTGCTTCCGATGCCGATAAAGCCTTCAACCTGGAAGCCGAGGAGCTTCACGCCGAGCCTTGAGCTGAGTTCGTCCATTTTCTTGAACAGCCATCCGTCAGCGGCGAAGACTTTCTTTGCTTCGTCGAAATTCCTGACGAAACAGTTTATGTAGGTTACTTCCAGCCTGGGATCGAACTGGCTGGGGACGGAAATGGCGGCCATGTCTATCGTGCCCCGGATGAGCTCTTCATAGACAAGGGTATAATCGCCCAGCTGGTTTGCGGGATAAACGACGATTTCGATTCTTCCGTTCGTCTTTTCCTTGACTTCATCGGCAATCTGGTGCATGAGCTTTGTGGCGGTATGCTCAATGGGAACCTGCCCCGCAAAACGAAGGGTCATCTCCGGAGCTGCGGAGGACATCGCCGGGACGGCAAGAGATACAGCAAAAACGGCCGCGAGAAGAAGAAGGGCGAATTTTGTTCTCTTATGCATTATTTCAGCACTCCTTTCAGTTTTCTATCACCAAGAGTTGCTCTCCGAAGCGCTCTTTTCTCATAGTCTGGCCAGCTTCTCTTGTAATCCCCCCTTAAAAAGATGTTTTCTGGAACCGGCGTTCAGAAACTTTCATGGGCGGTTCTGGCAATGATCTCTTCCTGGTGGTGATCGTCCAGGTCCACAAAATAGTCGCTGTAGCCTGCGACCCGAACGAGAAGCCCCCGGTATTCATCGGGATGTTTCTGGGCCTTTCTCAGTGTTTCCGTGTCCACGACATTGAACTGAATATGATGGCCGCCGAGATTGAAATAGGTTCGTATAAGCCGCGCCATTTTTTCCAAGCCGCCCTCTCCTTCCAGAACCGAGGGGAGAAACCGCTGGTTCAGGAGAGTTCCCCCCGATTTGACCTGGTTCATCTTGCTGAGGGATTTCACTACTGCCGTCGGCCCCCGTCTGTCGGCACCGTGGGACGGAGAGGTGCCGTCCGATTCGGGGACATGGGCGAACCGTCCGTTCGGCGTCGCCCCGAGTTTTTTCCCGAAGTAAATGTGGCATGTCGTGGACAGCATGTTTACGTGATAGGTGGACCCCTTCGGCGACCGCTTCCCGTCAATGGTGTCGAGAAGGGACCCGTAAACCCTTTGCATGATTGAATCTGCGTATTCATCATCATTTCCGAAGAAGGGGGTCCGGTTCCACACGAACTGCCGCAGCTCCTCGTGCCCTTTCCAGTTATCCCTAAGCGCCTCAAGAAGGGAGTTCATGGAGACCGAGCCGTCCTCAAAGACGTGCCTTTTGAGCACGGAGAGGCTGTCCGTTACGGTTCCTATGCCGCAGCACTGGATATAGTCCGTATTGTACCGTGCTCCGCCGTCGTAGTAGTCTTTCCCGTTCTCGATGCAATCGTGGATGAGGACGGAAAGGTACGGAGCCGGGGCATGACGGGCAAACATCCGCTGAATGTAGTTGTCGGTTCGGATTTTGACATTTACCACGTGGGCAAGCTGCTTTTCGAACGCCCGGTACAGGTCGTCGAAATCCCGAAATTCCAGAGGATCGCCGGAAGCAATCCCGATCTTCTTTCCAGTAAGGGGGTCGGTGCCGTTGTTGAGAACAAGCTCAAGGATTTTCGGCACATTCAGGTACCCATGGAGAATGTAGGCCTCTTTCCCGAATGACCCCGTTTCAATGCATCCGCTTGTCCCTCCTGTATAGGCGTCTTCGACCCGTTTCCCCATTCCGAGCTGTTCCATGACCACGGCGTCGGAATTGAAGGCCGAAGGATACCCGGAGCCTCGCCTCATGATGCGACAGGCGTGCCGAAGGAATCGTTCCGGGGTTTTTGTGGATATGTGGACGCCGGCCTGGGGTTGAAGGAGCTGCAGTTCGTCAAGGACGTCAAGCATGAGGTAGGATACTTCGCTTACCCCGTTCGTGCCGTCTTCAGTCACTCCCCCGAGGTTGATCTGGGTGAAATCGTTGTAGGTCCCGCTTTCAGCAGCCGTGACACCTACCTTGGGAGGCGCCGGTGTATTGTTTACCTTTATCCAGAAACAAGAAAGGATCTCCTTTGCTTTTTCCCTGTCAAGGGTTCCCTCCCGGATTCCTTTTTCATAGAAAGGAGCGAGGTGCTGGTCAAAATGGCCGGGAGACATGGCATCCCAGCCGTTCAGTTCCGTAATCGTCCCGAGGTGGGTGAACCAGTACGTCTGGACGGCTTCGTGGAAGTCCCTGGGGGCATGGGCGGGAACATGGCGGCAGACGTCTGCTATTTTGAGAAGCTCGGCTCTCCTTTTGGAGTCCGCCGTTTCCTCCGACATCTTCTCAGCCAGGGCCGCATGCCTTTCCGCGAAGAGAATAACGGCGTCGCAGGCTATGTCCATTGCTTGCAGCTCCTCATTTTTCTCCGTTGCATGGGGATCGTTTATCCAGTCCAGGTTTTTCATGGTGCAGGCAATCCCGGCCTTCAAGTCTAGAAGCCCCGTGCGGTAAATGGTCCCGTCGAGGGCGGTGTGTCCCGGTGCGCGCTGCTCCATGAACTCGGTAAAGCAGCCGCCTTCGTACAGGTCAAGCCATTCCTCGGGAAGGTTTGAGAAAATCCGGTCCCGAAGAGTTCTCCCTTTCCAGTAAGGGACGACGTATTCGCTGTAGGTGGAAATATCCTCCTGTGCCACGGTATAACGTGTCATAGGCCGGGAGTTCAGTATTTCGAAATCCTCCGCCGTATGGCAGTTCAGCTCGGGAAAGGTGGAAACCGCCTTTGGACGGGGACCTCTTTCCCCGACGATAAGCTCCCTGTCGCCTATGTATATTGTTTTTTTCTCGCAGAGGTTGTAGAAATTTTTAGCCCTAAGAATCGGGACAGGATACTTGCCTTCATTGCTTTTGTAAAACTCGGTGGTCAGCACCGCCCTTTCGATGGAAACGCTCGGTGCGGTTTCAAAGCTTTCTTTGCGCAGATACTCTATTCTCTCGTTCATGACACCCCGTTATCCTCCTTTTACCGCTTCAATACCCTGCCTTCGAAATATATCGAGAGCTTCCGCGATCTTGTCTTCCCTTGGAGGAAGATACTTCCCCATTTTGTATTCCATCCCGAGGTTCCTGTATTTCCCTTCGCCTGTGGAGTGATATGGGAGTATGTTGACCCCGGAAAGAGTCTTCAGAGAGGCTGAAAGCTCGGCGACAGCTTCGAGATTATGGGGATCGTCGTTGATTCCGGGGATGAGGGGCATCCTGATATTTATTCGGCCTCTGCCTCTCCGGACAAGGACTTCATCAAGCTTTTCCAGGTTAGACAAAATTATGGAATTGCTTACGCCAGTATAGTATTCATGCTTCTTGGGGTCAACGTGCTTTATGTCGAAAAGGAAAAGATCCGCGATTTCCGCTGCTTCAAGGATTTTGCTTTCTTCACAGTACCCTGAAGTATCCACGGCCGTATGTACCTCTGCCTCCTGCAGCCTCAGGAGGCAGGCGACAAGGAAACTGCTCTGAAAGAGGGGTTCGCCTCCGGAAAAGGTGACCCCTCCCCCGGATTCGTCATAAAACGGGATGTCTTTTTTTGCTTCCAGTACAACTTCCGCTGGCGTCATCTCTCTCCCGGCGATTTCGATTGCAGCGGGAGGACATACTTCCGCACATTTTCCGCAGAGAATGCATTTTCCCTTGTCTCGCCTGAGCTGTCCGTCTGCAGTCCTGTCCCAGGCACCCGTCGGACATGACACCGTACAGCGGCCGCAGCCGATGCAGCGGTTCGGGTGACGGATAAGAATGGGCCGGTGGGACATCCCTTCCGGATTATGGCACCACCAGCAGGAAAGAGGACATCCTTTCAGAAAGAACGTAGTTCGTATCCCCGGTCCGTCGTGGATGGAATATCGCTTAATATCGAACACGATTCCCCTGATCATTTTTTCTCCTCTGTCCGGGCCGGTCCATTCTGTGGGGATCATGCTCTTCCCGCGGACTTCCAGTAAGGTTCGAGGACTTCAAGCACTTCGGGGCTGTCCAGCCCAAGGCGCTCCACGGTCTCTTTCGTCGGCACTCCGTTCCTGTCCCAGCCGCGCCGGGCGTACACGGCGTCCACCAGCTTCTCCCATTCTCTACGACGGTGTTCCTGCAGCCGGGCAATCTTCTCCTCCACGGAGAGACCGTCTCCGCGGATGCCCGCCTCCTCAAGCTTCTTCTCGAAGTAGTCCTTCCTCACGTTCCATTCGTCCGGAAACACGGGGCCGAGGGCTCGGTCGGGGATGGTGTGCTCTTTCCTGGTCCCCTTCCCCATGCGGTAGTTGAAGATCCGCTCGTAGTTGTAGACCCGCTCGGACTGGAGGATCATGTCTTCCTCGCTGAGAGGCTTCCCCGTGACCGCTTCGTAGATGTCAAGGTAGTTCTGCACGTGCTCGGGAACTTTGGCCGCTTCGATGCCTTTGTACCGGATGCGGTTGTCCTCGGGTTCCACGTCGTTCCACGGAAGTTTGCAGACTCCGACAAGGGAGAACCAGAGACGAAAGTTGGGGAAGTAAAACAGGGCCTCGGCTTTGTCTTCAAAGGTGGGAAGCTGCTTGTTGACCATGTCCATGAAGATGACCCACGCTTCGTCGTGCTGGGGTCCCTTGAGGGTGAGGAAGTACCCTCCCCACTGGGCGACGGATTCCTGGCACCGGTACTGGGAGACTTCTAGTCCCTGCCCTTCCATGCCGATTTTCTCCATGACGGCCCGGTCGGCGCCGTACCGTCGGGCGAAGATGTCTTTCATTTTCCGGATGCCTTTCCCGACGGCAAGGGCGAATTCGTCCCGGCCGTCCACCATGCGGTGGATGAGTTCCATGAGCTGGTCCGCGGCTCCGAACCGGAGCTCCAGTCCGCCGGTGTGTTCTTTGGTGATAAGCCCGAGTTCGTAGCATTCGCAGACGAAGGCGAGCCCGGTGCCCAGCGAGATGGTGTCAAGGGCGTAGTGGTCGGCGTAATAGTTGCTTTCTATGGTCCACCGGGGGTCGAAGACTCCGACGTTGGGGCCGAGTCCGGCGGCGGTTTCGTATTCAGGGCCGTCCACGGTGACTTTTTTGCCACGGTCCGGGCCGGTGCGGAGTTCAAAACCGTCCACGGTCTTGGCGCAGGCCATGGAGCAACCGTACCAGCACCCGTCGGCGTACCCCTGGGTGAAGAGTTTCTTGTATTCTTCGGGGGTGATGGCGCCGATGGCGTCCGATCTGCCGTATTTGTAGTTGTTGACGGGCAGAATGTCGTAGTCGTTCATGATTTTGTTGAGGTGCGTGGTGCCGGTGGTCCGCATGAGACTCTGGACGTCGTCGTTGTTCCGAATTTCCCGGTGGAGCTTGGTGCCGACTTTCTGCAGGGTGGCTAGGTCGGCGGGGTCGTTTTCGCTTCCCGTGAAGCCGCTTTTGCGGACGACCAGGGCGAGAATCCCCTTGTCCCGGAGAACGGTGCCGCCCCCTCCCCTTCCTGCCTGCTTGAGCCGCGCAACTTTTCTGCGGGGGTCGTAGAAACTGACGTTCAGGGCTCCCCACCAGCTGTGCTCGGCTCCCCGGCCGGCCGTGACAACAGAGACGGAGACCAGGTCGTCTTCGTTTTTGGCGAAGGCCTGATGGAGAGCTTCGGTGACGGCGTAGGCGTTCCGCTCGTCCGTGGGGGCGGCGTACACGCGCACTTTCCCTTCGTCACCGTCAATGGAGACAACCACGTACTCCGGAGACTTGCCGGTGACGGCAAGGGCGTCAAAACCGGAGGCCTTGAGGTAAGGACCGAAGTACCCTCCTGCGTTGCTGTTGTAGGTCTGCTCCGTGAGGGGCGAGAGGAAAACAGTGTAGGTCTTGCCGGTGCCGGGGTACTGCGTGATGCCGCAGATGGGGCCTCCGGAGATGACAAGGGCGTTTTCGGGGGAGTCCCACCGGCCGGCAGGGCTGACGGCGTCCCAGAGAATCTTGAGACCGAAACCCCTGCCTCCGGTGAAGGTGTCGATCATGTCCTCGTCTATGTCATGGATGGTATGGCTGTACTTCCCGTCTCCGTCCCCAAGGTCGACGACGAGGTATTTCCGGGTGTAGCCCCGGTGCAGAGGGGCTCGGTCGTAGCTCCATTCGGCGAGGAGCTTCATGGCAAGTTTGTCCATGGCACACTAGCCCTCCTTCCCGGTGTCGATGATTTCAAGGGCCCCTTCGGGGCAGACCCTGACACAGATGCCGCAGGCAACACACTTGTAGGGCGACGGGATGCGGTCGGAGAAAAACATGGAGGCACTGGGGCAGAATCCGACACACATGAGGCAGGAGGTGCACTTCTTCCTGTCGATCCGGACAACCCCGTCTTTGTCCCGGGAGAGAGCCAGAGAAGGACAGACGGCGATGCATCCGCCGCACTGGTCGCACACACGAATGTCCGCCATGCCCGTGACGGTCTTTACCCGGACGCGGGAGAGCTCCGGGGAGTCCTCCTTCGCCCACGCCTTCGAACAGGCACTCATGCACGCTCCGCACTGTACGCACCGGTCAAGGTACGTCTTCAGCAGTTTCACGGTCAACACTCCTTTGGGAAACTATACGACATTCGACTCCCTTATGTGTTCGCCCCTGGCGAAGCGCCTGTAGTCGAGCATGGAAAAATCAATGTCGGGGGTTTTCCCGGCGATGTGCTGGGCAAGAATTTTCCCCGCCACGGGAGCGAGCATGAAGCCGTGCCCCGAGTAGCCCGTCGAGTGGTAGAAATTTTTTACGTCCGTTTCCCCGATGATCGGCTGGGCATCGGGAGTCATGTCATACAATCCTGACCACTGTCGAGCTATCCTGATCCCTTTGGTTCGCGGCAGAAGCCTGACAAGGGTTTTCGACATTTCTTCTATGAACTGCCAGGTGCTCCTGTTTTCAAAATCTTCGGGATGTCCTGCCGGACTCATGCCGCATATTATGGAGCCGTGAGGCCTCTGCTGGATATAATAATTTCCCGAGAAGCTCATGAGCATGCAGGGACAGACCCCCGGTGCGACCGGCTCGGTGATCATGATCTCATGCCGCTCCGCCCAGTTGGGGATTTCTATTCCTGCCATGCGGGCGATGAACTGGGCATAAGCGCCGGCACAGTTTATCACCACGGGGGCATGGATTGTTCCCCTGTCGGTTTCTACGCCCCGTACTTCGTTGTTTTCCACAAGAATGCCCGTGCAGGTAGTGTGCCTGTGGCAGACAACACCGAGGCGTTTTGCCGCTTCAAGGTAAGCGAAGGTGGTAAGGAAGGGGTCGGCATGACCGTCCCTTCCGTGGAAGAAGAATCCCACGGCATCCTCAGCCGCTAGCCCAGGGCAGATTTCCCTGGCTTCCTGCAGATTTATCTGCCTGGACTTGATCCCAAGGGAATTTTGGAGTTCCATCCCTTTCCGAAGGGTCTCCAGCTCTTTTTCGTTGTAGGCCACGAGCAGGTAGCCACCCTGGTTGAGCCCTACCGACATTCCAAGTTCCTGGTCGAGCTGCTCGAAAATATCAAGGGCTGCAATGCCGAGCCGGCAGTTCATCTCCGTGCCCCACTGGGCCCGTATGCCTGCGCCGCATCTTCCGGTGGAGCCGCCGCAGATGGTGCCCTTTTCGATGAGAACGATGTTCTTCATGCCGTTCAGGGCAAGATAATAGGCTGTCGATACGCCGATTATTCCGCCTCCTATGACAACGATATCGGCGGTGTTCTTCCATTCCGTCATTTTTCACCCTCCTCTGCGAGCAGGCCGATCCTGACAGGTTTTGCGGGAGGTCGAACTGTTGCCGGTTCTATTTCGGTGATTGATTTTCCTGTTTTTTTTGCGATCTCTCTCATGAGGATATCCTGGCAGCCTCTGCCCTGGCATGGCCCCATGCCGACACGGAGAACCCTTTTGAGTTCTTCTACGGTGTCATATCCCCTGTCGATCCACTCGCGGATTTCCTCGAGGGTTACTTCCTCGCAGCGACAGACATAAATCTCTTCAGATTCCGGATGTTCCTTCTGCTGCATGGTCATTTCACCGCCCTGATTGTCCGGAATTCGCCGACTACTTCCTTTGGAGCCGAAACATGAATAACATAGGTCCTGTCCTTTTTGGGCTGGGTCACGTTTTCTACTGTCCCTTCCGCAATGCAATCTCCCGTCCGGTTCAGGCACCAGACTTTCTGCCCCTTTTCCGGAAGGGGGAGCATCTCGTAGGGAAGCTTGAAAAGAGCTTTGTCTCCGGAGAAAGTGAGATCGATAACGAAACACGCCAGGCCCGGACAGGATGCTACGCAGAGGGTACATCCCGTGCACAGCGAATGATCAACCTTCGGAGTGTCGTTGATGTCGGCAAAAGGACGAATCGCTCCTGTCGGACAGCTGGTATGGCAGGGATTGCAGGGAATGCGCTGGGGGCATTCGACGAGGACGACCCCCCCTTTTTTCGATTCCCAGAGCGTGCGGTCCGGCAGAACGGCGCCTTCCCGTTCCCCGGTGAGGACGCCGCTGTTGAAGAGGTCAAGATCATCAGCCATTGGATACATCCTCCCATCTGTTTACAAGTACGCATTCGAGCCCCTGGCAGATCCGTGCTCCTGCCTCACCTGACCTGAGAGCCTGGAGACGCCCCCAGTATTCATCCAGTTTTCCGTGTTCCGTGGGGTATCCAAGGCTGGATGCCGCGGAAAGACCGGCTATTCTTCCTTCGACCATGGCGGCGCTGGCTTCTTCGATGCCGCTTGCGTCACCTGCGGTGAAAAAATCGGGGTTTGAGGTTCGCATTGTCCTGTCCCGCCGTGCTACAAGGCCGCACAACTGGGGAACATACATCATTCCGCATCCTGCCTGGGAGAGAATCTCCGTGGTCGGTGAAAGCCCGACAGCGATGCAGATGACGTCACAGTCCATGTACGATTCTTCGCCCACCGGCTCGAAACGATCGTTGAGCGCCGTGATGTACGCTCCAGTGATGACCTGGTCCCCGACGGCCTTCTTTATCGAGTGACGCAGAAGGATGGGGACGCCCATCCGGCGTATTTTCGCGGCATGGACCCAGTAGCCGCCCACCCGTGGCGCAGCTTCGACGACGGCGGCGACTTCGACACCCGCCTGCATGAGCTGGTAACTTACGATAAGGCCGATATTGCCCGCTCCGACCATAAGAACCCGTTTCCCGGGGACTACCCCGTAAACGTTCATAAGGGTCTGAACGGCTCCCGCACCGTAAACGCCGGGGAGGTCATTGTTCGGAAACGGAATGAGCCGTTCCTGGGCGCCGGTAGCGACTATCGTTTTTTTCGCGCTGATGTGAAAGAATTTTTCTTCACCGCGCATGGCGGTGAAGATTCCGTCTTCCGGATAGAAGCCTGTGATGGTGGTATTGGTGTGGATTTCAACATTTTCCTTGCAGGAGTCGATTTCGCTCAACAGGATGTCAGCGATTTTGAACCCCCTGGTTCCGGCATATTCGTCCTTGCTGCCGAAAAATTTATGGGTCTGTTTTACGAGCTGTCCACCGAGATGAAGATCGCTTTCCGCCACCAGAACCTTCGCCCCTGCCGCCGCCGCTTCCGCCGCCGCGCTCAAGCCCGCCGCTCCTCCGCCGATAACGAGAATTTCTGTCGAGAGAGATTTCATGACATTATCCTCATTCCGCCGTCTCGGGAACGCAGCCCTTGCCGTGTTGGGTTTCCACCTTCATGTCCGGTTTCAGGGGAGTGATGCACGTCCTGACGTTCGGAACCCCGTCCACCACCATGAAACAGCTGCTGCACTTTCCGATGGCGCAGAAAAATCCCCGGGGTCTGTGCATTTTCGCCGTTTCACGGTAGACCCGTATCCCGTTCGCATGAAGGGCCATGGCGATGGGTTCCCCTTCGTATCCTTCCATTTCCCTGCCGTCGAAGAAAAAGCGGACTTTTTCTCCCCTGGGGAAATCAAGGATCGGATGTTCCTCGATCAATTCCATGGTCCCGCAGCCTCCTCCCGGATTGCTTTTCTCATCCAAGCCTGTTTTCCTCCTTCCAAGCACGCCTCAATTTCATAACACGGCACATGGCCTGTTGCTGAAAAATTACTGGAATCAGGAGCACGAATGGCTGTTTTTGAAGGACACGAAACGATAGGCAGCACTATCTCCTCCGGAGAAAATGGATGACGGAGAATGCTTTTGTGTGTTCAATTGTTTCCCGGAAAACCAAATTTGTCAAGGATATGTTGAAATTTTGGGTACATTCAACTTTTTCACAAACGGTTCGTAAGGCTTTTTTATAAAGAGCCTTTCTGCAATGGAAGACAGGATTTTTTTGCTCTGTACAAAAATTTGAACTAGAATAGAACCTGCTTCACGAGAGTAGTTTTCAAGAAAGAGGTGATCCGGAATGTTCCTTATGAACAGCAGGCATATGCTTTCCTGCTTTAGTTTTACCGGGATGATGGATGCCGCCGAAGAGGCGATGAAAGCGGCCGCCCATGCGATGGACGGAGACGTTACAGTACCCCTCAGGACTGCGGTCAGCAGGAAAAAGAATTCTCTCCTGTTGATGCCCTGCCTTGCCGATGATCTCTGGGGGCTGAAAGCCCTCGCGATCTTTCCCGATAATCCCGCCCTCTCGCGCCCTTTTCTGAACGGGTTGGTACTCCTCTTTGACGGTACGGACGGCACCCCCCTTGCGCTTTTCGACGGAAGAACACTTACCGCCCTGAGAACGGGCTCAGTGGGAGGCGCCGCAGTGCGCGCTCTTGCCCGAAAGGATGTGCGGTCCCTTGGCCTTGCGGGGGCGGGTGTTCAGGGATACTGGCAGGTCCGTTTCGCCTGCGGGGCCCGTTCCTTTTCAGAGGTCCGAATATTTGACGCCGTTCCGGAGAACGCGGAAAGGACTGCTGAGAGGCTCGCGAAAGATCTGCCTGACATTGCCGTTTTCCTGTGCCGGGATGCCTCGGAGCTTGCCCTTTCTTCCGATGTGATCATTACAGCGACAACAGCGAAACAGCCGATTTTTCCTGATGACAGGCGTCTCTTTTCGGGAGGGAAGTGCATCATTGGTATCGGTTCCTATACTCCCGAAACAAGGGAATACCCCGATGCCCTTTTCGCAGAAGCGAGGCAGGTTTACGTGGATACAGAACATGCCCTTTCCGAAACGGGAGATCTCATAGGCCCTCTATCCAGGGGTTTAATTTCCAGAGAAATCATCCGTCCCCTTTCGGATCTTTTTTTTGAGGAGCAGAGAGCGGATTCCGGCGGTACTGTTTTCTTCAAATCCGTCGGACTTTCGGTGTTCGATCTTTACGCTGCGAAAACTCTGCTGGAGAAAGGAAAAATGACAGGAAACGGAATCGAATTTGATCTGTAGACCCTGCCGAATATCCGGGGAACGTCCGCCTGTTCACGGGCGGACGTTCCCCGGATCGATGAGTTCAGCGGCCGAGGCGGCAACGAAGGATTTTCTCAGTCACCGGGGCCCCATTTCCTGGCCCATTCAAACATTCCTACGGCGCAGGCAACACTTGCGTTCAAAGAGCCTATTTCACCCGAAAGAGGTATTCGGACGATTTCGTCGCACGTTTCCGAGACAAGCCTGGACAGGCCTTCACCCTCGGCCCCGACGATAAGGGCTGTTCTTTCCGGCATGGGCTCAGACCAGAGGGAACGCCCGGTCCTGTTGTCAAGCCCAATGGTCCAGAAGCCGGCCTCCTGGAGTTCTTTTACCGTCTGGGCGACATTGTTTACCCCCACCATGGGAAGGCGCAGTGCGGCACCCGCGCTCACCTTGACCACCGTACCTCCGGGGAGGGCTCCCCTGCGCTTGGGAAAGAGAACTCCTTTTGCACCGCACGCTTCCGCTGTGCGGGCCACTGCGCCGAGGTTGTGCGGATCCTGGACGTGGTCAAGAACTACCACGAGAAGGGGGCCGCCGGACGGGAGTGTTGAGAGAAAATCACCGAGGTCGGCCATGGATACCTCGCTGCTCCTGCAGGCGACACCCTGGTGGTTTACAGGGCCGCAGATTTCGGAAAGAATCTCGGGCGCAACAACCTGGACCACTACCCCGCCTTTTTCCGCCAGGGATTTTACCTGCCGGGAAAAAGAGTCGCTCACATTTTTCCCGAGGAAGATTTTTTGAACCTTGTCGGGGGACTCTTTTAACAGCTGGAGTACGACCTGCCTCCCCCAGTTGAGGTCTTCGCTCCTCTTTTTTTCAAAACGGGGTTCAGCGGAGCCGGTTTCTTTTCCGATCCTCCTGCGGGGGGGTCTTTTCCCCTCTTTTCTTTCCATTTTATCCACTTTTTTTCATCCTTTCGCCGATTTGATCGGAATACTCCCTGAGAAACCGGGCCGTATATCCTTTGGAAGAGTGCATGAGATCTTCCGGTGTGCCTGCCGCGACGAGCTGCCCTCCTCCGTTTCCTCCCTCCGGGCCGAGGTCGATAATATAATCTGCGGACATCAGTACATCCAGATTGTGTTCGATGAGGATGACCGTGTTTCCCTGGTCGACGATCTTGTTCACGATGACCAGCAGTTTTTCTACGTCGGTGTAGTAAAGGCCCGTGGTCGGTTCATCCAGAAGGTACAGGGTGGGACCCGAGAATTTCTTGCTCAGCTCCTTTGACAGCTTCACTCTCTGCGCCTCCCCTCCGCTGAGGGTGAGGGCCGACTGACCGAGCCTTATATATCCGAGCCCCGCTTCGGCAATGAGGCCCAGCTTGGAGGCGATTCTCGGTATGTCCCTGAAGAACTGCAGGGCCTCGTCCACCGTCATGTCCAGAACGTCGGATATGGATTTCCCCTTGAACTTCACCTCGAGGGTTTCCCTGTTGTATCGTTTACCCCCGCAGACCTCGCAGGGAACGTACACGTCTGGAAGAAACAGCATGGAAACCTTGGTGGAGCCTCCGCCGCCGCACGCTTCGCACCGCCCTCCCCTTACATTGAAGCTGAACCTGCCGGGAAGATATCCCCTCAGTTTCGCTTCGGGGAGCTCCGTAAACAGCTCCCGGATAAGAGTAAACAGTCCCGTGTAGGTGGCGGGATTCGACCTCGGAGTCCTCCCAATGGGGCTCTGGTCGACGAGGATGATGTTTCTGAAATTTTCCCATCCGTCAATGCTTTTATGGTTTCCCGCCCGTTCCCGGAAATCCCTGTCCAGGTGCCTCCTCATACCCTTGTAGAGTACGTCATGGATAAGGCTGCTCTTCCCCGAACCTGAAACACCTGTCACGGTGATGAAGAGCCCCGTGGGAAACTCCACGTCGATGCCCTTCAGATTGTTGTGCCGGGCTCCTTTTACGGTCAGGGTCCCTTTGGGCCTCCTTCTCTCCTTCGGCCTGACGATACCGTTGCTTTCTCCCCGCAGGTAGGGGCCGGTGAGGAAGGGTGACCGGAATGCCTCCTCGTACTCCCCGGCAAAAACGATATTTCCTCCACCGTCGCCGGCCCCCGGACCCATCTCGATGATCGAGTCCGCAGCCATCATGGTTTCCCTGTCATGTTCAACCACCACGACGGTGTTTCCGAGGTCGCGGATCGACTCCAGGGTCCTGACGAGCTTTTCGGTATCCCGTGAATGAAGGCCGATGGTAGGTTCGTCCAGCACGTACAGGACACCGCTCAGTTTCGATCCGATCTGGGTGGCGAGCCTGATTCTCTGGCTCTCTCCCCCGCTGAGGGTATCGGCTCTCCGTATAAGGGAGAGATACCCCACTCCCACGTCGGTAAGAAAATGAAGACGTTTTCTCGTCTCGAGAAGAACCTGGTGCACGATATGTTCATCACCGGAGGTAAAGGAGATGTTTTCTAGGACGAGACACAATTCATCGATGGGCATGGAAACAAAGTCCCCTATGCCGTAGTCACCGACTTTCACGCTCAACGCTTCCGGTTTGAGCCTCAGACCTCCGCAGGTCTTGCATTCATCATCCGCCCGGTACGTAGCAAGTTCTTCGAGGACGGCCTCCGATTCCGTTTCCTTCCACCGGGCATCGAGCCATGGCAGGAGACCTTCATATCGTCCCATGTAGGCTCTCTCCCCCCCGCCGTCCCGGAACATCAAGGGGATTCGTTCATCCGATCCTCTGAGAATAAACTCTTTAATATTCCCGGGGAGCTTTCCATAGGATCCGGAGAGATCCCATCCTTTTTTTGCAGCGAACTTTTCCAGTTTTGTCAGCATGTAGTGCTTTTTTTTCCACGGAAGAACGGCCCCTTCGGCCAGGGACCTTTCAGGATCGATGGCAAGCTCTTCCGAAAAAAACTGGTGGCTGCCTATACCGGAACAGTCCGGGCAGGCTCCGTACGGATTGTTGAAAGAAAAAAGCCTGGGTTCTATCTCGGGTAGAGAAATATCGCACGAGGGACAGGTAAAATTCTCCGTGAGCAGTTTTTCATCTCCCTTTTCAGGGACTGCCACCACGTAGCCTCCACTGAGGGAGAGTGCGTTCTCCACTGCTTCGGCAATTCTGCCCCGCCTGTCTTCCTGGACCCTAAGCCTGTCGACGATGACCTCTATGGTGTGGCGTTTGTTCTTTTCCAGGGATATTTCTTCTTCCAGCCATAGAGCGGCCCCGTCAATCCGGACACGGAGGAAGCCCTTGTCACGAGTCTGGGAAAGCAGGTTCCTGTATTCTCCCTTTTTACCCCTCACCAGGGGCGCGAGAATTTCCAGCCTCTCCCCGGGGAAACTGCGGAAGATGATGTCCACTATTTCATCGAGGGAATAACGCATGACTTCCTTCCCGCAGGAGGGGCAATGGGGCTTGCCCACCCTGGCGAAAATCAAACGGAAAAAGTCATATATTTCCGTGACGGTTCCGACGATGGAGCGAGGATTGTGGGATACGCCCTTCTGTTCAATGGATATTGCCGGGGAGAGCCCCGAAATGTCATCCACGTCCGGTTTGTTCTGGACACCAAGAAACTGTCTTGCGTAGACGGAAAGAGATTCTACATATCTTCGCTGACCCTCGGCGTAGAGAGTATCGAAAGCGAGGGACGACTTACCTGATCCCGAAGGGCCCGTGATGATCACGAGCTTGTTTTTCGGGATATCAACGTCGATGTTTTTTAGATTGTGTTCTCTTGCTCCTTTGATTTGAATCCATTGCAACACGGTTCAATTCCTTCCCTTCCAGAGAAGCGAGCGTGTCCCTGAGACGGGCCGCCTTCTCGAAATCAAGCCGTTCCACGGCCTGCCACATCATCTTTTCAAGTTCTGCAGGAGAAATCCCTTCCAGGGTATCCTTTTCTCTTTTCCGTAGATATCCTGAATCTGCGTCGGCCATGAGCTCTTCGGGCAGAAGCGAAATGACGTCTTTTCTGATCGAAGCCGGCGTTATTCCATGGTCTTCATTGTACTTCATCTGCAGTGCCCGTCTCCGCGCGGTCTCTGCGGTGGCGTTTCGTATACTGTCGGTGATTTCGTCAGCGTAGAGTATAACCTTTCCCGCCGTATTCCTCGCTGCCCTGCCCATCATCTGGATGAGTGAGCGCTCTGAGCGGAGAAAACCTTCCCTGTCGGCATCGAGAATGGCCACAAGGGACACCTCCGGAAGATCCATTCCCTCCCGGAGAAGATTGATTCCCACAAGGACCGAAATTTCGCCGTTCCTGAGATCCCGAATGAGTTCCGCCCTTTCGAAGGTGTTAAGCTCCGAGTGAATGTACTTTACCTTGAACTGGAGGTCGGCAAGATACTCCGCAAGGTCTTCCGATGATTTTTTCGTCAGGGTGGTTATCAGTGCTCTTTCACCTCTTGAGGTGATTTCCCTGAGCCGTCCGATGAGGTCGTCCACCTGCCCGCTCGCGGGGAGGATCTCCACTTCAGGGTCGAGGACGCCGGTGGGGCGGATGAGCTGCTCCACCACTCTCTCGGAAACCCGGAACTCGTAGTCTCCTGGGGTCGCTGTTACGAAAACGGCCTGCTTCATGTATTTCTCGAATTCCGCCCATTCCAGGGGCCTGTTGTCGAGACAGGAAGGAAGCCGAAAGCCGTTTTCCACCAGGGTCAGCTTCCGGGCACGGTCACCGTTGAACATTCCTCTGACCTGGGGAAGGGTAATGTGGGATTCATCCACGACAAGGAGAAAGTCGGCGGGGAAGAAGTCGAGCAGTGTTCCCGGCGGTTCTCCCGGATTCCTTCCGTCGAGATATCTCGAATAATTCTCTATTCCAGAGCAGTATCCCGTTTCCATAAGCATTTCCATGTCGTACTGGGTTCTCATTCTGATGCGTTGGGCTTCAAGAAACTTCCCCTGTCGTTCGAATGCCGCTGCCTGGTCCTCCATTTCAGCCCGAATGGGCTCGATGGACCGGTCTATGGCATCTCTGTCTGTAACATAATGCTGGGCGGGAAAAATTGAAGCATGGTCAAGGTTTTCTTTTACCTTTCCCGAAACGGGATCGAACTCATCTATTTTTTCTATTTCGTCGTCGAAAAAACATATCCGGAGGGCTGTCTCCCCATAGGCGGGAAAAATTTCGATTATGTCTCCCCTGGCTCGGAAACTACCCTGTTCCACCACCAAATCGTTTCTTTCGTAGTAGTTTTCCAGCAGCTTTTCCATGAACACCCGCCGTTCCCACCGATCGCCCACCGAGAAAGGAAAAATGATCTTTTCGTAGGTCTCCTTTCGTCCGAGACCATAGATGCAGGATACGCTGGCAACGACAATGACGTCCCGCCGTTCTATCAGCGCCTTGGTTGCAGCGAGTCGAAGCCGTTCAATTCTGTCGTTGACCGACGCGTCTTTTTCTATATAGGTATCCGTTGCGGGAACATAGGCCTCAGGCTGGTAATAGTCGTAATAGCTGACAAAATAATGCACGGCATTGTAAGGGAAAAATCCCTTGAATTCACTGTAAAGCTGTGCCGCGAGGGTTTTGTTGTGGGCGAGCACGAGAACGGGCCTGCCTGCTTCGGCGATCACGTTGGCAATCGTAAAGGTCTTTCCGCTTCCGGTCACCCCGAGAAGAGTCTGGAAACGCCGGTTTTCCGAGATGCCGGCAGAAAGCCGGCGTATGGCTTCAGGCTGGTCGCCGGAAGGCGGCCATTCCGAAACCAGGTGGAATTTCCGGTCTTCAGTTCTCATTACTTTCCACCCCTCCTTCCCGTTGCTCCGAAAAAGAAAAAGGGAACCGGGAAAAATCCCGGCTCCTCTTTTTCCCCTCCTTGCCGAAACTAATCCGCAGGAGCTTCTCCAAGGATGTTCGGGCTTCGGCTGTCTTCGGCGGTTTCTTCCGGAGACAGTGTGGTTTTTTCTGCCCCTTCCGCCGGGGAACCGGTTTTCTCCTCTTTCTCTTCCAGGCCGAGCAGACGTGCAAGTTCCTTCCCCTCGATGACTTCCTTTTCGAGAAGAACCCGGGCTACATTCGCCATCTCGTCGGCATTTTCCACAAGAAGGTGATGAACTCTGCCATAGCACGAATCGATGATCTTTTTCACTTCCTGGTCTATCGAATAGGCCACTTCGTCGCTGTAATTCCGGTCCTCTCCGATATCTCTGCCGAGGAACACTTCCTGGTGCTTGTGGCCCAGCTTGACGAGACCAAGCTTTTCACTCATTCCGAATTCGGTGACCATCTGCCTGGCAATCTGGGTAGCCCGTTCCAGGTCGTTGCTGGCACCTGTGGTGACGTCCCCGAACTGGATCTCTTCGGCTACTCTTCCGCCGAGAAGAACGCAGATCTTGTCAAGCAGTTCGGAACGAGACATGAGAAAACGATCCTCCTCAGGCAGCTGAAGCGTGTAGCCGAGAGCCATTTGTCCTCTCGGAATGATGGAAATCTTGTGCACCGGGTCGCAGGACGGTATCAGTCCTGCAACAAGGGCATGCCCGGTCTCATGGTACGCGATGATCCTCTTTTCTTTTTCGCTCACGAGGCGACTCTTGCGTTCAGGTCCCGCGATGACCCTGTCGATCCCTTCCTCGAAGTTCTTCATGGAGATTTCTTTTTCTCCGTTCCTTGCCGAAAGCAGTGCTGCCTCGTTCACAAGGTTGGCAAGGTCGGCCCCTACGAAACCGGGTGTCCGGCGGGCAAGGACTTCAAGATTCACGTCGGGAGCGAGTTTCTTTCCCCGGACATGAACCTCCAGAATAGCCTCCCGTCCCTTGACATCCGGCCGGTCTACGATGATATGGCGGTCGAACCTTCCCGGACGGAGAAGTGCCGGGTCGAGAATATCGGGTCTGTTCGTGGCCGCAATGAGGATGATACCGGTCGATTCGTCGAACCCGTCAAGTTCGACAAGAAGCTGGTTCAGTGTCTGTTCCCGTTCGTCGTGGCCTCCCCCGAGGCCCGCACCCCGTTGCCTTCCGACAGCGTCCATCTCATCGATGAATATAATGCACGGCTGATATTTTCGAGCCTGTTCAAAGAGATCCCGAACCCTTGCTGCGCCGACACCGACGAACATCTCGACGAAGTCCGAACCGCTGACGCTGAAGAAGGGAACATCAGCCTCTCCGGCCGCAGCCCTGGCAAGAAGGGTTTTTCCCGTTCCCGGGGGTCCAAGGAGCAAGATGCCCTTGGGCACCTTTGCTCCGAGGGCTGTGAACCTGCTTGGATCCTTCAGATAGTACACGACCTCGGAGAGCTCTTCCTTCGATTCCTCGCAGCCGGCGACATCCTTGAACGTGACCTTTGGGCGGTTGTCGAGAAAGAGTTTGGCCTTGCTCTTCGCGAAGTTCATTACCTTGCCGCCGCCGCCCTGCATGTTGTAGAGGAAGAAGACCCAGACTCCGATGAGCAGCAGCGTCGGGAACAGCGAGGAAAGCATGTTGGCCCACCAGGGAGTTTTCTGCGGAGGCTCCACCTCCACGTTCACTCCCTTCTGGGCGACTTCCTTTGCCAAGTCTTCAATACCGACCACGTAGGTAACGAATTCTCTTCCGTCGGTGAACTTGCCCTTGAGGGAATTTTCCCGTATGGTGACAGCTGTGATTCTCCCCGAGGAGACTTCCGAAAGAAATGTGCTGTACCCGATCTCCTGAATTTGCTGGGGACCCTGGGCGGGAGAAAGAAAAACGTTCACAAGGCTCACAACGAGCACAATAAGAATGAGATACAACCCGAGATTTTTTACCAATCGGCCCAAATTATCGCCGCCTCCTGACTATTGTAGATATTTTTATAATGCTGATCTCGATTCTCACGAAACCTCGACAACATGAACCGAGGGGAGATTCCTCCATTTGCCCGCGTAATCAAGGCCGTAGCCAACAACAAATTTATCGGGGATTGAAAATCCCCTGTAATCCACATTCACGTGGACCTTCCGCCGTTCCTCCTTGTCGAGAAGGGCGCAGACCCTGACGCTTTCGGGCTGCCTTTCATGCATCAGTTTGACAAGATATGACAGAGTGAGTCCGGTGTCAACTATATCCTCGACAATGAGGACGTTTTTGTCTTTGATGCTGCTGTCCAGGTCTTTGACAATCCGGACGATTCCGCTGGTTTTTGTGGAATCACCGTAGGAGGAGACCGCCATGAAATCAAGGGAAAGGTTCACCGACGAGGGTATGTTCCTGACGAGGTCGGCCATGAACACGACCGCTCCCTTCAGGATACCGACAACAACGAGTGCCTGCCCCTCATAATCCCTGGCTATCTGTTTGCCCAGATCGGCGACTCTTTTTTCAATTTCATCTTTCGGAATCAGAATATCCGAAACCCTGTAATCCATCGTCTTTCCCCTTTTCAGTGGTAAAAGGAATAATTTTTGCCTGAATTCGAACGACCTCATTCCCGGAACGGGCTACCCCCGGGGCTGTACGCTTCCCCCAGAAAGGAACCCATTCGAAGGAACCGGAGCGGAGCACCGGGAAAATATGCCGTCCCCACTGGGGCGCCCAGATGTCCCGATGTTTCTCCAGTTCCGAAAGGGAAAAAATCTTTATATCGCCGGTGCAGGGAAAAACAGCCTGCATCCATCCGGCAGAAGCATCGGCCGATTTTTCCCTTTTCCAGGAAAACTGCCAGTTATTCCATTCAAAAGTGCCTTGGATCCCTTCCATGGGCACAGAAATTCCGGGAGGATCCACCCGGTTAAGTATAACAGGGTCGACCCAGGTAACAAAGGGGAAACTGCTGAAAACATACATGCTGCTCTGCCACTGAAAACACCAGGGATTATCCTTTCTGAGAAGCTCTGCAAGTTTTTCGGTTCTTTCCCTTGAGAGGGTTTTCAGTCCAAGGGTCCTTCCCGCGCCGCGGAGGAAAAGGGCCGTTGTATCCCCGTCAAGACGTCTCAGGAACGGGAGCGAACATGCATAGGAACAAAAGGGCAGCGATACGGAAGCGAGCCTGAGAAGAGAACCCTGGATCTTCTCCTCCTGCCGGCGGAAGAACGCAAGATCTCCTGCAGTTCCCAGGATATGCTTCCGGGCGGAACTGTTTATTTCTCTTTCAACAAGAGGAATGAGCACGTTTCTGATTTTGTTTCTCAGGTAGGACGTATCCTCGTTGGTGGAGTCCTCTCTCCATGGTATGCCGTAGAGGCGGAGAAGCTCCCGGAGAAATTCTCTGGAATATTTCAGGAGAGGGCGGAAAATGAGGCCCCGTTTCTCGGGAATTCCGGAAAGTCCCCGGACGCCCGAACCGCGGAGCAGGTTGTGCAGAAATGTTTCCGCCGAGTCGTCGCTCGTATGGGCAACTCCTATGCCCCAAGCGCCCTCCGCCTTTGCCGTTTCTTCCAGGAAACGGTACCTGATCCTTCGTGCGCCGTCTTCGAGGGATTCTCCTTTTTGGAGGAGAGCTGGAACAGGAATGGATTGGCAGATGTGTCTGACCCCGAACCGGGCTGCCATGGAAGCGACAAATGACGCGTCGCTCTTTCCTTCCTCACCGCGGATTCCATGGTCGAGATGGGCAACGATCAGGTTCCTTCCGCGGAACATGGAAAAGAGCCAGAGCATTGCCATAGAATCGCTTCCGCCCGAAACGGCCAGCAGTATGGGGGCGTTTGTCTGTGTCCATCCCTGAGAGTCGCCTGTTTTGAGGAATTCTTTTTCAAGACGGGAAAGAGAATAATCGAATGGAATATCGGGACTGGGGGCTTTCTCCATCTTTCCCATGACACCTCCAGAAAAGAAAAAGGCGGAGAATAGTCTCCGCCTTCATGGTTTTCTCAATTGGTGGCGGTGACTGGAATCGAACCAGTGACACTGCGGGTATGAACCGCATGCTCTAGCCATCTGAGCTACACCGCCGAAATTGGTTGCGGGGGCAGGATTCGAACCTGCGACCTTCGGGTTATGAGCCCGACGAGCTTCCTGACTGCTCCACCCCGCGATCATTTTCTTCCTGGTGCCGGACGCGGGACTCGAACCCGCACGGACCTTCGTCCACAGGATTTTAAGTCCCGTGCGTCTACCAATTCCGCCAGCCCGGCCAGCACTAGGGCATTATAGTGCACCCTCCCTTGTTTCGTCAAGCAGGTAAGTTTTTTTGTTACGAGACAGTGATAATATCATACCTGAAACGGGACAGGCCTTCCTGAATCCGCAGGCTTTTCAGGCAGAGGGAGTGCCGCCGGACATAAGGTGAATTCGCCCTCCTCAGGGGCGAGGAGATCTCGCTCCGCGCTCTTTGCGGAGGAATCCCCCTGCGGGGAGGGAACGCCCAGAACGCAGGGAGCCGCGGGACTCGCCTGGGCAGTTGTCAAAGGTGACAATCTGCCCCCCCGCCCAAGCGTTCCCCGGTGAGGCTCCCCGGCGATGTGCGGATTTAGGGCCTTCCTGTAAGATTGACATTGACGCGCCACCATGGTAGACTGCGAAAAACTTTAGAAAATGCACAATGTAATATGATAAAGTTTTCAACACTTACTTTAGGAGACAGCATTATGCCCCTATATCTGGACAAAAATGAAAATCCTTTCCAAACGCCGGAGGAAATCAGGGATGCTGTTTTGGAAAAGATTTCCGGACTTCTGTTCAACAGGTATCCTGACCCGGAATATCCTTTACTGAAGCGGCAGCTTGCTGATATAGCCGGTCTCTCAGATGAATCAGTGGTGACCGGCAACGGCGGCGATGAAATCCTCTGGATGGTCTTTTCCCGCTTTGTACGGCCGGGCGACCCGGTTTTGACGTTTTCTCCCACTTTCTCCGAATATTACAGACTGTCGCGGCTCGCAGAGGCGAGGCACATTACTTTCCCCGTCAACCTTGAGGGGGATGATCCTCTTTTTCCCGTCCAGGACTTTATTAAAGCGATCGAAAAAGAAAAGCCGGCCCTTGTGCTGCTCGATACGCCGAACAACCCCACAGGAAAAAGCCTGCCTGCTTCTTTTATCGAAGAAGTAATTGCCCGAAGTGAATCGCTCGTGGTGATTGATGAAGCCTACGGAGAATTTGCGGATACCACATTTCTGGCCGGGCTCCGCGGAAAGCGGGTTCCAGACAACGTCGTCATTCTGAAAACCCTCTCAAAGGCATGGGGAATGGCCGGAGTGCGTTTCGGATGGGCATACTGCGGGACTCGTGCCGCAGCCGCTCTCGAAGAGACCAGAAGCCCCTTCAATGTCGGTATTTTTTCGGAAGCTGCGGCGGGGGTAGTCCTGGCACATCCTGAATTCCCTGCTTTCTCCGCCGAAAGGGTAAGAAGATTGAGGGAAGCAGTCCACCAAGGCGTCAATACCATTGAAGGATGGAAGGCCTTCGGGAGCGACGGAAATTTCCTTCTGCTGAGGGTACCTTTTTCGGAAGGTGAAGTCCGTTCCGCTGCGGACGGTTATTTTTGTTTCAAGTTCCTTGATCTGACACCGGAAACAAGAGATCGGCGATGCTGGATCAGGCTGACGATCGGAACAGAAGATGAAATGGCTGAAGTTCTTCGTTTTTTCTCGTCACTGGAAAAAAATCCGGACCGGTTTGGAAGCTGAGGAGGTGCCATTGATGGTTGAAAAATGGAAGGATAAATTGACGGATCAGCTTTGCCAAGCGTTTCTCTCCCTCGAAACTCCGGAGGAAATCTACAGTTTCCTCGAAGACGTGGCAACCATAGGGGAAATCAGAGCCCTGGCCCAGCGTCTTGAAGTGTCGCGGCTCCTGAGCGAAGGGTATACCTACCCCCAGATCGCCCAACAAACAGGAGCTAGCACTGCGACAATCAGCAGGGTAAAAAAATTCCTCGAATATGGAGCGGACGGCTACAAGATTGTGCTGGAGCGGCTGCGGAAAGAAGAATCCTGAAAAATGACCTGTGCTTGAAACACGGGGCCCTCAGGCGAGGACCCCGTGTTTGCCGCTGTAGGGACAGAGTCCGGCGATACGGCATTTCCCGCAGGCTGGTTTTCTTGCCCAGCAGATACCTCTGCCGTGCTTAATTATATTTATGTGACCCCCGTAAAATCGGTCCCTGGGAACCCATTCCTCAAGAAGAACCTGTATTTCTTCCGGAGCAGTCTTTTCCGAGACCCACTCCATCCGTCTGCAGAACCGAGCGATGTGTGTGTCCACCGGGAAAGCCGATTTTCCGAGGTCGAACAGCATAACGCAGGCAATGGTTTTTGCACCGATCCCCGGCAGCGAAGCGAGGTATTCCTTGATTTTCGTATCCTCCCAGTGTTTGAGTTCCTTCAGAGAATACTTCCCAAAGGTCTTCCTTATTGCATCGAGGATGCGAAGCATCCTTTCCGATTTTGTGTTTGCCAGTCCGGCGGGCCTGATACAGTCCGCTATGCTTCCGGAGGAAGCCCCGGCCGCAGTTTCCCAATCGGGAAAGCGTGTCTTGAGGGCGTCGAAAGCCCGGTCCCTGTTCCGGTCGTTGGTGTTCTGGGACAAAAGAGTGAGCACGAGCCCGTCGAGGGGTTCATCATGAGCCGGTTCCGGAGGAGCCGATTCATTTCCCCACATCTCTTCCAGGCCGTCGAACACCTCGTCGATTCCGGCGGGACGGGAAAAGCTACTCTTCGGCATCGTTGTCGTCTTCTTCCGCCTCGAGCTTGTATTTTTTCTTGAGTTTCGCCCCTTCTTTCATCCATTTCTTCAGCCTGTTTTTCACTTTTCTGTGGATGGTGGACGGTAAGACCCCGGTAAGAAGCCCGATCCCCTCGTCGATGGTCGTAACGGAGAACACGCCGAACTTTCCCGCCTTTACCGCATCAATGACTTTTTCCTCAAGCATGAGATGGCGGACGTTCTGGGCCGGAATGATAACACCCTGCTCTCCGGTGAGGCCGCGATGCTCGCAGTACTGGAAAAACCCTTCGATTTTCTCGTTGACTCCGCCGATAGGCTGAATATTGCCGAACTGGTCCACCGATCCGGTCACGGCGAATCCCTGTTTCAGAGGAACACCGGAAAGGGCGGAAAGAAGGCAGTACAACTCCGTTGAAGAGGCGCTGTCTCCCTCGATGCCTCCGTACATCTGTTCGAAAGTGATGCGGGCCGAGAGGGAAAGGGGCATGTCCTGGGCATATTTCCTTCCGAGGTAGCTCGTCAGGATGAGCAGTCCCTTGTTGTGTATCGGTCCCGTAAGCTTCACTTCCCGTTCGATGTTGACGACGCCTTCCTGCCCCATATAGACATTAGCGGTGATCCTGGAGGGATGGCCGAAGCGGTAGTCCATGAGATCCACCACTGAGAGGCCGTTGATCTGTCCGACGACTTCCCCGGATGTGTCAATCCTTATGACGCCGTCCTCGTAAGCCCTGGCGATCCGCTCCTGGATCAGGTTTGAACGAAACTTCTTCTCCTCTATGGCCTTTCGTACGTGCCGGCCTGTGACGATGGAGGCTCCGTCCGCTTTTGTCCACGCCGATGATTCCACAATGACTTCGGTTATTTTGTTGAACTCGGTGGATATCCTTTCCTGGTCGTCGGCGATTCTGCTCGACCAGTCGATGACTTCCGCAACTCCGGAAGCATCGAAGGGCAGGCCGTTCTCCCGCTTCAGGCAGGTGGCAATAAACCGGGCCATCTGCCGTTCCGTCTCGGGGGTTCTCTCCATGTCCGTGTCGAAATCTGCCTTGATCTTGAACATTTTCCGGAACTCGGGATCGTAGTGCTGAAGCAGGGCGTACAGGTACGGTGTCCCCACCATGATGACCTTCAGCCGGATGGGGATAGGCTGGGGTCTGAGAGAAGAAACCGGCACCGCGCCGTACTGCTCACCCAGGTTTTCTATATTAGCCTCTCCGGTCCTGAGAACCCTCTTGAGAGCCTCCCAGGACATGAAGTTGAGAAGGACTTTCTCTGCATCCAGAACGAGGAATCCGCCGTTTGCCTTCTGGAACGCACCGGGCACAATCTTCCTGAAATCGGTATACAGATATCCCTGCCGGCTTTCGTATTCAACTTTGCCGGAGAGGTTGTAGTATGTCGGGTTTGTCTCCCATATGACGGGAGAACCGTTCTCTGGATCGTTGCAGACAAAAACGTTCACCGTATAGCGAGTGAAGTCTATTTCAGCGTTTTCGTCCTTGGCTGCTGCGACGAAGATGCTGAAGTTCTCTATGATGTCTTCCGTCAGGGCGTCAATCCAAGAACAGAGGACCTCGGTAGTGCCGAATTTTTCCTTCACGTCATGGAGGTATGGCGTTATGGCGTTTCTGCAGATTTCCGCCTCCAGCTTGACAATGCGCTCCTTCAACTCCTTCTCAAGATCGCGGATCTTCCGGAGGGTATCCAGGGTTTTCTGGGAGACTTCTTCCGACTTTTTCTGCCAGGTCTTCTGCTCTTCTTCGGAAAGGGCCTCGAACTCCTCCTGCTGGATTTCCCGCTTGATTTTTTCCCCGTTTTCGCCTTCCTCCTCGGTAAGGGGAATGTTGACGAACCCCTGGGGAGTCCTCTTCAGGGCGAATTCCTTTTCCATCGCCCAGGCCTTGACCTCTTCCATGAGCTGGTTGACCTCTTCCTGGAACGCTTTCACCAGCTGCGCCTTGGCGTCTTCATACTGGCTTTTCTCGAAGGCCTTGCTGATGGAGACTTTGAGCTCTTCGAGAAGTTCATCAAAGGCTGTCCCGAGAGCCTTTCCTTTCCCCGCGGGGAGGTTTATCGCAAGCGGCTGTCCCGGGTCGTCGAAGTTGTAAACGTACACCCAGTCGTCCGGGGCCGCTCTTTTCGCTGCCGCAGTCCTGAGCCGCTCGAGAGAGTAGGTTGTTCTGCCGCTGCCGGGATTGCCGAGAACAAAAATGTTGTAGCCCTTGCTTTCCACCTCAAGGCCGAAGGAAATGGCAGAAACTGCCCTTTTCTGGCCGATAAATTCCTGCAGGGGTTGAAGTTCCTCAGTTGTCGCAAAACCGAGAGACCCAATGTCGGTTTTTTTTCGAAGCTGGTCCAGTGAAATCTGTTTTCCTCCAGATTGTTTTGCCATAGAGATATCCTCCCGGATTTGTCTTGAATTCAGTTGCTTTTTCAGCAGTCAATTCCCTTTCTGGCCAGAATGCCTTTTCTGTAAGGGTGTTTTACCTCGGCCATGTCCGTCACAAGGTCTGCAATTTCTATCAGCTCGGGTGGCGGATTTCTCCCTGTGAGAACCACTTCCACATGAAGCGGTTTACGTTTCAGAAGTTCAAGTACTTCCCCGAGAGGAAGCAGTCCGAACGAGAGGGCCACGTTGATTTCGTCGAGAATGACAAGATCATAGCATCCCGAGAGAAGAGCCTGCCGGGCCGCGCGCAGTCCTTTTTCAGCTTCGGCGAAATCAACGGGGTCAATTCGTCCGGGATAGATGTAATCGGGACGCCCCGTTTGAATGAGCCGTACTCCCGGAAGAAAAGAGAGTCCCCGAACTTCGCTGTAGAGCCACCCCTTCATGAACTGGATAAAAGCCGTTTTTCCGCCGCATCCGGTCATGCGGACCACGAGTCCCAGGGCGCTGGTTGTTTTTCCCTTTCCATCGCCCATGTAAACATGAATGAGACCGAAGTCCAAAAGCGACATTGCGTCATCACCCCGTTCCGCTATGCACCTTTTTCTTTGTATATTACAATGCATTCAGATTGGAGGTTTGTCAATGCTTTCCCATAAAAAGATTCTCGTCTCCGGTATCGTCCAGGGTGTCGGATTTCGTCCTTTTTGCGCCAAGCTGGCAGAAAGATTCGGTGTTGCCGGGTCGGTCAGAAATACCTCGGGAGGGGTTGAGATTGAACTCACCGGTGAACCTGAGGTCCTGGAGAGGTATCTCCACGCTCTTTCCTCGGAAAATCCACCGGCTTCGGTGATCACCTCGGCGGTCGTTCTGGAGGACCGGCAGGGGGAGGATTCGGGTGAAACGGCTTTCAGGATTCTCGAAAGCAAAAAGGAGGAAGAGTTGTCTGTCCTCATCCCGCCGGATCTTGCCGTCTGTGAAGACTGTACGTCCGAGATGCGGGATCCATCGGACAGGAGATACCGGTACCCCTTTATCAACTGCACGAACTGCGGCCCCCGGTACACGATTATACGGGACCTCCCCTACGATCGGCCGAAGACTGCCATGGCTCCGTTTGTCATGTGCCCTTCCTGCAGCAGGGAATATCATGACTCTTCCGATAGAAGATTCCATGCGCAGCCGAACGCCTGCTTCGACTGCGGCCCTTCGGTCCGGCTGACCGACAGTGGGGGGACCGTTCTCTGCCGGGGCGACGAAGCGGTAAGGAAATGCTCGGTCCTCCTGGATGAGGGCCGCATTGTCGCAGTCAAAGGCATCGGAGGTTTCCACTTAGCATGCACGCCCTTCTGCGACGGAACAGTAGCCCTGCTGCGGCAGAGAAAAGGAAGGAAAGACAAACCTTTTGCGGTTATGGCCTCTTCCATGGAGGAGGCGGAGAAGATGGCATATATCCCGGGAAGCGCCAGGGAACTGCTTCTTTCCCCGCGAAAACCCATTGTCCTGTGCTGCCGGAGAAAGGGATACCCCCTTTCTGAACTCGTGGCGCCGGGCCAGAAAACGGTGGGACTCTTCCTCCCCTATTCACCTCTTCACCTGCTGATCCTTGAGGGAAAGAAAGCCCTGATCATGACAAGCGCGAACTTTTCCGATGAACCCATCGTTTCCTCGAACGAAAAAGCGCTTTCCGCCCTTGCGGGAATCGCAGACTTCTTTTTACTTCACGACAGGGAAATTTATATGGCCATCGATGATTCTGTGGCCGCTCCCCTGGGCCGGACATACTTTCTTCTCCGGAGAGCCAGGGGCTACACTCCAGCACCCATGGCCATCCAGGAAGACACTCCGGTTATCCTCGGAGCGGGGGCGGAAATGAAGTCAACATTTTGCGTTTCAAAAGGAAATCTTGTCTTCCCCGGGCAATATCTTGGCGACATGAAACAGCGGGAGACAGCCGCCTATTACGGCCGGGCGATGAAACATTTCATGACGCTGTACGGCCTCAGCCCGGAATATCTCGTCCATGATCTTCATCCCCAGTTTCTTTCCACCACGGCCGCCCTGATGAACCTTCCTTCCTTTAAAGGCGAAAGGCTGGCGGTACAGCATCATCATGCTCATCTCGCCGCATGCCTGCTCGAAAACGGTGTCAAAGGCCCCGCCATAGGGGTGATTTTTGACGGCACCGGGTATGGGTCCGACGGAACTGTCTGGGGAGGAGAATTTCTTCTTGGAGATTCTTCCGGTTTCTCCAGAAAAGGGCACTTTCTTCCTTCCCGCCTTCCAGGAGGCGATGCGGCCGTGATGGAGCCGTGGCGCTACGGACTTTCTCTTCTCGCCATGGCTCTGGGAGAAGAAACTGCACGGCACATGGGAGAAGAACTCTGGCCGGGAAAAAAAGACATGATCCGCCAGGTTCTTTCGGTTCTCGGAATTTCGCCGCTCACGACGTCGTGCGGAAGATTTTTCGACGGCGTTTCCGCCCTTCTGGGCCTTGCGGAAAAAATCACCTTTGACGGCCAGGCTGCCATGGCTCTTGAAGGGATTGCGGAAGGAGGGCGGATCAGCGCTCCTTTTACTGTCGAAAGTCGGGATGGACGCTTCATACTTGACTGGAGGCCCGCTGTCAGATGGGTTATGGAAAATCGCGGCACCATGAGGAGGGAACGTGTCGCCGGAGCGATACATACCGGCCTTGCCCATGGGGTCGCCGAAGTCTGCGGCCGTTTGGCGGAAGAAACAGGTATAAGGGATGTGGCTCTTTCTGGAGGGGTCTGGCAGAACAGGAGACTGACTGCGACGGTAAGGTCGCTCCTCGGCAAGAAGGGGCTCAATCCCCTGCTCCACAGGCTTGTTCCACCCAACGACGAGTGCGTTTCAGTCGGGCAGGTGGCCATAGGGGCTGAAAAGTGGAAGAAAAAATAACGGGGAAGGCGGGAAGAAATGTTCACTCCCGCCTTTCCCGTTCGCCCTTTGTTGTCAGACCGTGCTGTATTCGATACCGCTGACCTTGGAGAGTTCCGTCAGCTTCTTCGGCATGTGGATACTGTCCACGAAGCGTATAGTGCCGCTTCGTGATCTCATGACCATGGAACTGGTATGTATCTCCCGCCCTTCGTAGCGGACGCCCTTCAAAAAGTCCCCGTCGGTGACTCCCGTGGCGGCAAAAAACACGTTGTCTCCCCTGACGAGGTCGTCAGTGGTAAGGACCTGGTCAAGATCGAGGCCTCTTTTCCTGCTTTCGGCTATGTCCTCGTCATTTCTCGGCCAGAGCTTGCACTGCATGCTGCCCCCGAGACACTTGATGGCACAGGCTGTAATGACCGCTTCCGGCGATCCTCCGATGCCCATGAGGAGATCGGCTCCGCCCCGGTCCTTCCATGTGAGAAGAGAACCTCCGATGTCTCCGTCGGGGATGAGCTTGATTCTGGCACCGACTTTTCGTATGCGGGTCTTCAGTTCTTCGTGCCGCGGACGGTCCAGAACTACCACTGTGACATCATCAAGGGCCTTCCCCTTTGCCTCAGCGACTCGGGCCACGTTCTCCTCGGGAGTGAGGTTGATGTCGATAACGTCCGCCGCTTCGGGACCGACGACGAGCTTGTTCATGTAGTAAATGTTTTTGGGGTTGAACATGGTCCCCCGTTCGGAAACGGCGACAACGCTGATGGCTCCGGCGAGACCGAGAGCGGTAAGCCGGGTGCCGTCGATGGGATCGACCGCTATGTCGACTTCAGGGGCCTTTTCCGCTCCAAGCTTCTCTCCGTTGTAGAGCATGGGGGCTTCGTCCTTTTCCCCTTCGCCGATAACAACGACACCGGACATGCTGACCGTGTTGAGAATATACCGGAGCGCATTTACCGCCGCTCCGTCAACGGCATTCTTGTCTCCCCGTCCCATCCATCGTCCCGCTGCCATGGCGGCCGCTTCTGTCGCCCTCACCAGCTCAAGCGCAAGGTTCCTGTCAGCAGCAAACATAGTATCTCCTCCCGAATAGATTGTATGTTGCCCTGTTACCGGCGAAAACGTGCAAATATCTCGTCAACCCAGCGGAAATAGTGATCGGTTGAAAAAAGGCCTTCCAGTTCCTCCGGGGAAAGGCGGGATGCGATCCGTCCATCTTCGAGAAGCAACTCTTGGAAAGTTTTTCTCCCTGACCAGCATTTCATCGCGTTTTCCTGAACAATGGCGTAGGCTTCTTCCCTCGGAAGGCCAAACCGCTCAACCAGGTCGAGGAGAACACGCTGGCTGAAAACGAGCCCCCGGGTTATATCCAGATTTTCTCTCATTTTTGTGGTATTTACAACCATATTTTTAACAATATATGTCATTTTTGAGAGCATATAGGTGATCAGGTGAAAAGCATCCGGCCAGATGACCCTTTCCGTCGAGGAATGACTTATATCTCGTTCATGCCATAAAGTAATGTTTTCCATGGCGGTGAGGGCGTATCCTCTCAGGAGTCTGCTCATTCCGGAAATGCGTTCGCACAGGATCGGGTTTCTCTTGTGAGGCATGGCGCTCGAACCTTTCTGCTTTGCGCCGAAGGGTTCCATTGCCTCCATTACTTCCGTCCTCTGCAGGTGGCGAATTTCTGTTGCAAATCGGTCGAGAGCGCTTCCGAGGAGTGCGATGGTATTCATTGCGTTGCTGTGCCTGTCTCTTTGGAGAATCTGCGTTGAAACGAGAGATGGTTTGAGCCCGAGAAGATCGCATACTCTCCGCTCCACGGAAGGTTCGCAGTGGGCGTACGTTCCCACGGCCCCGGAAATTTTCCCGTAGCTGACCTGTTCTTCCGCCAGATCCAGCCTTTCCGTGTCCCTCTGGAGCTGGTAGAGCCAGTTGAGGAGCTTCAGGCCGAAGGTGGTGGGTTCTCCGTGGATTCCGTGGGTGCGCCCGACGCAGGGAGTATACTTGAATTCTTCTGCCCGATCAGCAATGGCAGACATGAGGACCGCGGTTTTTTCTTTCACTATTGAGAAAGAACGTTTCAGCAAAAGGGAGGACGCGGTATCAATTACGTCGCTGCTTGTCAGGCCGAGGTGGATGTACCTGCCGTTTTCCCCGATCTTTTCGGCGACGGCCGATACAAAGGCGATGACGTCATGGTGAACCTGTTCCTCTATCTCGTTGATTCTGTCGATGTCAAAGGACGCTTTTTCGCAGATGTCAGTGTAGGCTTCCCCCGGGATGACTCCCTTTTCCATCCAGACCCTGCAAACGGCCAGCTCCACTTCCAGCCAAGCGCGGAATTTGCTCTCCTCGCTCCAGATGGCTCCCATTTCTGCGGTTTGGTATCTCCCGATCATTTTTCGCGCCTCCTCGATTCCATTTCACGAATCCATTTTTTTCTTACGACTGAAAGAAAACCGTCGTAAAGACCTTCTGCGAAATCGGGGAAGGTGTAGTCGAAAGGTTCCCATTTTTTGAACCTGAACCGAAGGGTAACCTCCCCGTGAATGCCTCCCCCGATATACACCCTGTGAGCGTTGTCCTTTGTAGATGCAAGCACCAGTCTTGCTCCGTTCACGTATCCAGGGTCAATGTTCACTGTTCTCTGAGCGCCGCTTTCGTTCTCGAGGCGGCAGGCGGTTCTTTTCCATTCAGGCAGTTCCCCGCCGTCGCGAAGGCCGGAAAAGGAAAGAAACCGGCGGAACAGGACGGGGGAAATATCGGAATAATAGTCCGTGACGGTAAAAGGGAACTCGGGACTCATGTCTTCAGGGGCACCCCAGAGGCCCGAGAGTTTTCCGGCCGTCCACCGCCACAGGTTTTCGTCCGGGTAGAGGACACCCACGACAAGTTTAACAGGATAAAAAAAGGTGCCGTCAGGATTTCTTTCCATCCTTCACCCTCAGGTATCCAAGGATATCTTCGTCCCACACGCAGGCCAGGACTTGATCCAGTTCATCATCAGCGGAAGACGGAGCTTCCGTTGTCTTCTCCACTGAGCAGCCTTTTCCCCTGAGATGCGAAACAAAAGCTTTCCCCACTGCGGCCCACCATGTCATCTCCCTGGCATTCCCCATGTCCTCTGAGACATCGTCCACAAGATAAACAGCGGGATGAATTTCCCTGAACAGAAAACACTTCCCGCCGGAGACCTCACAGAGAAATTCAGGCCCCTCCCTTCTGGGTACAGGGATGCCGTTGAGTACCTCCGCCGCTTTCCTGTTGGCGGAGAATCGCCCTCCTGCCCAGGATACGAAAGGAAGGGGGGCATCCCACCAGAGGGGAACACCGGCTTCGACTTCTCCCCCGGCCATTCCCAATATGGAAGAAACCGGAAGAATCCTCAAGTCGCTGTCCTTCAGGACAAGAAGCTCCGACTGTTTTCCGAGGACGTTTTTTTCGAGAAGATCTTCAAGGGTCGAAAATGAAGGGCAGAGTTTCGTCAGTTCACTAACGCTTCTTTCCCCTTCACCCTTTTCAAGCACGGAGATGATCTGATCCTTTGAAAAGACGGGGTGTCCTTCTCCGGGAGAGAAAAAAAGGCAGTATTCCATGCCGTGGAGGTAGAGGTCGCGGAGAACTTGTGAAAGAAGCATGCCGCCGTTTTCGCCTCTTCGTCGGCGGGGTGTCCTCCTCGTTTCCCTACCCATGGCTGCCATCTCCAAGGAGGGCTTTGACGAATTCCCTTACATCGAAGGCCTGGAGATCTTCCTCCCCCTCTCCAAGCCCGACATAGCGCACGGGGATTTTCAGGCTATCCGCGATAGCAAGGAGAATACCCCCTTTGGCGGTGTTGTCGTACTTCGTGAGCACCACGCCGGACAGGGGAAGCATTTTGTTGAACGTCTCCGCCTGTGCAAGGCCGTTCTGCCCCATGACGGAATCGAGGACCAGCAGCACTTCCAGCCGGGATTCTCCTCTTTCTTTTTCCAGGACACGGTAAATCTTCCCTAGTTCTTCCATGAGGTTGTGTTTGGAATGAAGTCTTCCGGCCGTGTCCACTACAAGTACATCAGCACCTGATGCCCTTGCGGCCTGGAAGGCATCAAAGGCGACGGCCGCTGCGTCACTCCCCTGTTTCTGGGCAATGACGCGGACGCCTGAGCGGTCACCCCACACTTTCAGCTGTTCGACAGCAGCGGCTCGGAAAGTGTCCGCCGCTGCGAATACGACTTTTTTGCCTTCCTTCGTCCAACGGGAGGCGAGTTTTCCCGCCGTTGTGGTCTTACCGCTTCCGTTGACACCCACAAGGAGGATAACGGTCGGCGAGGGAGGATCTACGGTCACAGGTTGCCCCATGGCGGGAACGGCAAGAAGCTGGGAAGAAATCTTTTCTTCGAAAAGCCTGAAAAGATCTTCCGGCTTGTTGATCCTCTTCTCGCCCGCTTCCTTCTTCAAAGATTCTATTAGCCGGAGCGTCAGGTCAATTCCCACGTCACCGCTGATGAGCACTTCTTCAAGATTGTCCCAGAAGGCATCATCCACAACGCTTCCGGAAAAGAGGCTGGAGAGTCCTCCGCTCCACCGCTCCCGGACACCTTTCAGTCCCTGCTTCAACCTTTCGAAAAAGACCACGGCGCTCTACACCTCCGGTGATGAAGTAGCCTTTGGATTCCGGCCCTGCTGTGACGGTGTTTCCATGTTTCCTTTCTGGGGGCGCCTCCGTCTTGTGTTCTGTTTCTTTTTTTTCTGCCCCTCGCCCTGCCGGATCTCCTGTTCCTGCTGCTTCGGTTTTTCAGCGGAAGCAGCTGCCTTTTCCGGAGATGAAACCGGTGAGGGAGAAGCCTTTTCTCCCTGGGAGGGTTTCCTTTTTTTCCGTCGTTTTTTCTTCGCAGTTCCCTCCATCGTAGCGGCGTCCTTCTCTTTTTCCTGCTCCCGGGGAATTTTTTCCTGGGTTTTCCGCCGATCCCGGCGGGGAGAAGCCTTTTCTCCCGCCGTTTCCTCCCTGGGTTCGGCGGTTCTTTCCCTTGCCGGGCGGAATGTGTCATCCCGAGTGCTCCTGGGTTCCCCGGGCGCAGCTGCGTCTTCCCAGGAACCGCCTTCCATGACCGTTTCCCTGAACCGCTGGAATTCTTCGGTTTTAACGAGAATTTCCTTCCCCTCAGGTGTTCTTATCCGGACGGATTGAGCCGAAAGATCCACTCCGTCGATGAGAAAGTTGCCGCCCGGAGTTCTGAGTTTCGAACCGGGGTTCGGCAGCCCCTTCCAGAGATCTCTGTAGAGATGGTGTTCATAGGACATGCAGCACATCAGCCTACCGCAGATGCCCGAAATTTTCGTGGGATTCAGGGCAAGGTTCTGTTCCTTTACCATTTTGATGCAGATGGGAGTGAACCGGTGGAGCCAGTAGCTGCAGCAGCACCGCTGACCGCAGGGAGCCAGTCCCTTTACAGCCTTGGCTTCGTCTCGTACTCCGATCTGCCTGAGCTCAATTCTGGTTTTGAATTCCTTTGCAAGGTCCCTGACGAATGCCCGGAAGTCGACTCTCTGTTCCGAGGTAAAATAGAAAAACAGCTTTTTCCTGTCGAGAAGAAACTCGACATCCACGAGTTTCATGGAAAGGTTGTGATTTCTGAGCAGTCCCCGGGCCTTCAGGAGGACAGAGTTCTCGTCTTCCCTTTCTAGGGATGCCTCGTTTATGTCCTCTTTGGTTGCGTCCCTGACGAAGGTTATTTCCTGCAGCGCAGGTTCGCCGCCCTTTACCTGGCTGTCGGTGGAATCGTCGCTGCATGAATTTCTGTAGCGTTCCTCCTGCTCGGGCGAAAGAGGCCCGCCCAGAAGCGCGAGTTCTATCCCCCGCATTGTTTCCGTTACAAGCCGGGCGCCCCGTGCAGGTGCCGGTTCCTGGAGGTCGAGAAGTCCAAGATATCTTGGTTTACCAAAAATCGCCAAATAAATGCTCAAAAACAATACCCTCCTTGAGAGCCAGCACTGTCAAATCAAGAGCCATGGTTCGGGAAAGACGCCGGGATTCCAGCAGGATTCTCAGGCGTTCAGCCCTCCCTGCCTCCTCATGGTCACCGGATTCCACAAGGTGGCGGATCCATTGTTCTAACTGAAGAAGCAAGTCGTCGATCTCTATGCCGCTGTTTTTTTCAGTCCATCTGCTCCACTCTTCCGGTGACGACGGGACAAATTTTTTCTCCGCCTTTTTCCCGTCATGAAGGGACACTTTCCAGGCCCTGCTTTTCAACGTGGGGAGCAGACGGTCTTCCTCCGAAACGAGAAAGAACACAACGCCGTGTTCGGGCGGTTCTTCAGCAAGTTTCAAAAGGCTGTTGGCTGCGGGCGGGAGCATGCGTTCGGCGGAAAAGATAACAGCGCACCGTTTATGAGAGACCACAGGACGGTATGCCATAGTCCGTATGACCTCTCTGCAGGCGTCGATGGGTGGAGCCTTTCCCGGCTCTCCGCCCCTGACAAGGTCAGGATGATCTTCACCGGACCATGCCCTGCAGGCTGTACAGTCGTCTCCTCCAGTCCGGTTGAGACAAAGAATCAATTCCGCTATTTCCCTGGCGAGGATTCCGTGGATATTCTCCGGTGCCGACAGGCAAATGCAGTGAGGGAAAAGATCACGGCCGGCGAGAGACTGGAGCCTCTTCCAGGGTTCCGATCCGGTTAAAGAAGCAGGGAGATGAGACATCCCTTAACCTCTTCCATCAACTGAAGCATGCGGGTCCTTTCGCCTTCCTTCCTGAAAACGTCTTCAAGCTCACCCAGAATGGACTCGACTTTTTCTACCGTTACGTAAAGATTACGGTCATTCCGCCTCCATTTCATGTCCCTGCGGATGCGCAAACCGCCGAGTGCCCTACGGAGAAGCTCTTTCACGAGGTTTCTGTACTGGAGAAGAGTGCTTTCCGCAGGAAACCGGGTCATTTTTCTGCCCAAAAGTTCCAGTTTTTCAATAAGCTCCTTTGTCTCCGCGTCTTCGAGGGACTGGGAAAACGGCCGCTGTTCCGCTCCCCGTACCGGGGAGGGAGGGCCTTTCTTTTTCGCCTGGAACCCTGAATCTCCCCCGGGAATTCTTTCATCGGCGTTTTTCTTGACCTTCACGGGGAAAAACCACCTCCACCCTTCGCGCGATCTCTTGTGCGATGGCCTCTATGTCCTTATCCCCGTCCAGCCGGATTATTCGTTCCGGCTCCCGTTCGGAAAGAAATAGAAATCCGTTCCGGACATTCTCAAGAAAGATTTTTCCCTTCTCCTCCATACGATCCAGTCCGCCGCGCCGTGACACTCTATGACAGGCTTTCCCCGGCGGCAAATCAATCCAGAAGGTCAGGTCCGGGACAGGGAAAGCACACCACCGAAACAGATCCTCGATTTTTTCGAGGGATATTTTCCTGCCCCATGACTGGTAGGCAAGGGTGGAATCGGTAAATCTTTCGCAGACGACAATTTTGCCGGCATCAAGGGCTGGAGCGATTACCTCTTTGATATGCTCGCACCGGTCGGCGAGAAAAAGAAAGAGTTCGCTTAGAGGATGCTGCATTCCCTGTTGCAGGAGAAGAGCCCGTATCATCTCTCCTCCCGCCCATCCGCCCGGTTCTTTTGTCCAGAGAACGGCTTCATTCCCGAGGCGCGATGCCAGGTTCCCGGCAAGAATACGGGCTTGGGTCGTTTTGCCGCATCCGTCGATGCCTTCCAGGGTGAGAAAAATCCCTTTAGCCATCTTCTTTATCCGGCTGTTCGCTGTTTTTCCCATCGCCCGGTTTCACGTTCACGATCTTTCTGAGCAACCCCTCAACCACAAATTCCGATTTAAAAATCTGGAGAGTACCGTCCTCTAGGCGGCGTTTTTTCATCTCGCTCAAAAGTTCCTGTTCTTCCTTGGAAACCGGATCCTCGGTATCCTTGCGTTCTTTTCCCCGTTTCGCGATCTTTTCGTAATTGAACTCAATAATCAGTTCGTTGTTTGTTTCCAGGGCCGACATTTCGGTAAACATCTGGCGGAAATTCGCAATGGTCTTCCATCCCTGGACGACTGCAGACTGGTGGAGAGGCTCAATGCCTCCACCCCTGACGAGAATTTCGCAGAATCCTCCGGCATCCTTCGGAATGACGATTTTGAAGATTTTCTTTACCTGTTTTTTGCGGTAAGGACGCAGGTTGACTTCAACCTCGACGGTGTCTCCGGCAGAAAACGAATCTCCCTTGACCTCTATGCCCTCGATGAACATAAGCCTTGGTTCCTCGGTAAATTCCGCCGAAACCGTCACTCCGAAGGGGTAGACTTCCGCAAAGGGGTTGAGGAAGATGATGTCCAGCAGGTCAGCCGCTTCCTTCAGTGCATCGGCTGCCAGATCCTTGTCGGAGAAGAACATGTTCTTCCGGGTCCAGCCCTGTCCCATGCCCCTTCCGTGCACTGTCAGCGATAAAACGGCTGTGCCCTGCCCTTTTCTGCCCCAGAGGTCGTCGATGAGGCCTGTGAATATCCCGGTGGAAAGCTTCGCTCCCATGAAAGGATCCGGCACGAAGTGGAACCGTTTCTTTGCGCCCGCATTTCTGTCGGTGTCCTGAAAATTGAGGGTGGCCGAAACCGATGGAGTGAAATATCCGATTCGTCCTCCGATTGCCTGGGGTCTGTCATGAGTGACCGTTCCGACAATTCTGAGGGGGCTTCCGACTTTAAAGGGAGCCTCGAGACTGGGCACGACACTGTGGATATATGCCCTCGCAACGGGAAAATTCACGGCTCCCTTTCCGAGGAAGGGGTGGGCGAATCCTATAAACCGCCCGTCCGGAGCGACCGCCGTGAGCGTCCCCGTGGATCCGATGGTTACATCGCCCCAGGCCAGAAGGACGCTGATAGCCTCTCCCGGCAGAAGCCCGGCATTCATTTCGACGGGGATGTCTTCGGCAAAGCCTCCTCCCGGTACATACCGTTCTTTCCCCAGGAGGGCGGTGATTTCCGTGGCCTTTCTGGAGCTGATGCCGTCGATGAAAAGAGGTGAAACCTCTCCTTTCGGCAGGGGCACTTCATCCTCTTCCCTTTCGTCTTTCCCCGATGTGTCTTTCCCCGATGTTCCGTTATGTGCGTTTTCAGACTCTTCTTCCTTGTTGTCCTCTTCGTCGGGTCCGGCTCCCTGCGAGGGAAGGCCGGGAAGTGTAACTTTCTTTTCCGGCCAGTCCCACACGGAAGCCATGTCTTCGAGAGGCGTCACAAGGCCGAGATTGTGCTCGCTGAAGTTCCATCCGTACCCGATGGCGCCGATGAGCTTTCCGTTCACATAGACGGGGCTTCCGCTCATCCCTGCGGCAATTCCTCCGGTTTTCGCTATTATCGGTCCTGATGCCCGGATCATGATGAGGTTTTTCGGCGACCCTTTTTTGGGAATGACGCTTACAATTTCAACGGGGAAGGGGACTATCTCCCTTCCGGAAACGACTGTGAGAGCGTACCCCTTCATTCCGGGCCTGAGGGAAGTCGCGCCCAGCGTTGGCCCGAAAGGCATGAAAGAGGAGCCTTCCGCGGATACGGACAGGAAAACGGACAAAAGGAGAATCAAAAAAAAACGAACAGGTTTCATGGGCAATTTCCTCCCGGTCAAGAATCGTCAGTTCTGTTTCTTCCAGCGCAGAAAATTCATGATAAACTCGTCGATATCGCCGTCGAGAACAGCCTGAACGTTTCCCGTTTCGTGTCCTGTCCGGTGATCTTTCACCAGCGTATAGGGATGAAGAACGTAGCTTCGTATCTGGCTTCCCCAGCTTATTTCCTTCTTTTCTCCCTGGATTGCCAGAAGCTCCTGCTGCCTTTCGTGCCAGGCCTTTTCAAAAAGCCTGCTGCGCAGCACCTGCATGGCAACCTGTCTGTTCATGTGCTGGGATCTTTCGTTCTGGCATGCAACAATGATCCCGCTCGGAATATGGGTTATCCGGACTGCGGAATCCGTCCTGTTGACATACTGCCCTCCGGCTCCGCTGGCCCTGTATGTGTCCATCTTCAGGTCCTCAGGCCGGATCTCGATCTCAACATCGTCGGGCAGCTCGGGTGCGACATCCACCGAGGCGAAGCTGGTATGGCGGCGTTTGGCCGCATCGAAGGGAGAGATTCTGACAAGGCGGTGAACTCCCTTTTCCGACTTGAGGTAACCGTAGGCAAAATCGCCTTCCACAAGAACTGTGGCGCTCTTTATTCCGGCTTCCTCATCCTGCAGGATTTCAAGAATTTTTGTTTTGAAGTCTTCCCGTTCAGCCCAGCGAAGGAAAAGTCGGAGAAGCATCTCCGCCCAGTCCTGGGAGTCCAGCCCCCCCGACCCTGCATGCACTGTAAGTATTGCGTTGTTGATGTCATATTCTTCAGAAAGAAGCAGAAGGAGCTGCTCCTTTTCGATGATTTTCTTGAGGTTTGCCGAAGTGACATCGAATTCGCGCTGTAGTTCATCGTCATCCGTTTCAGAGAGCATTTCGGAGAGAATGGCCAGATCCTGAAAAATGCCGTCCACCCTCTCCCAGGTATCAAGTTTCTGCTGAAGCTGTGCAATTTCCCTCGTGACGGTATGACAATCTTCCCTGTTCCAGAAATCAGGAGAAGAAGCGGAAGCTTCCAGTTTTTCTTTTTTTTGCCTTATCGAATCCAGGTCAAAGACTGTCCTGCAGGTCTTTTCTCATGACCCGCAGTTCCTCCAGAACAGTGGCGTTTGACGTTATCGCCATGTCGATTCCTCCTCGTTGTCATTGTGCTGCGTGTATTTTCATTATATCATTCGGCATGGAAGATAAGGGGGACATTCCATGAAATCTCGACGTGCAACAGTTGAACTCAGCCGCCTTCTCCGCGATTCCGGGGGAACCGTCGTATCGGGAGGCGTTGTCTCCCGGGCGCTGTCTATTTCAAGACAGGCTGTATGGAAGGCTGTTCGCGATCTCGAGGAGGAAGGTTTTGTCGTGACTTCCGTCCCCCAGAAAGGCTACATCCTCAGGGAACTCCCCGGTTACGATCTCGCCCCCTCCTTGATTGGAAGCATGATTTCGTCTGATTGTCCCTGGGGCGGGGAAATCCATGTCTTCGGAACCGTCCCGTCAACCCAGGAGGCTGCGAAAAGAATCGGGAGGCAGAGCGAAATAGACGGTCTTGTCGTCATTGCCGAAGAACAGACGAAGGGCAGGGGCAGGAGAGAACGAATCTGGATTTCTCCCAGGGGAGCCGGACTGTATTTTTCCGTCTTTTTCAGGCCCCGCATGCTTCCCGGACGCCTGCAGCTGGTCAACCTCGCCGCCGGGCTCGCGGTCAGGGAAGCGATACTCACCGTCTGCGGAACGACGGTTTCCCTCAAATGGCCGAACGACCTGCTGTTCGAGGGAAGGAAAATCTGCGGGATCCTTTCAGAAGCTTCGAGTGACCCGGAAAGAATACGGGACTGCTGTACAGGAATAGGCATCAACATTTCCCTGAGCAAGGAGGACCTTGCCGGTGCCGGGCTAGAAAACGCTGCATCCCTGGGCTCGGGAACCGAACCGGTCCATAGGGGCATCCTCTGTGCGGCGGTCATTGAGAAATTTTATCATTTAATAGAGGGGCTTTCCGCCGATGGTGGTAAGACCCTCCTTTCCCGATACAGGGAAGAATGCTCGACTATCGGGAAAAACGTTACCGTATTAACTGAAGAAGAGCGGTTTGCGGGAAGGGCTGCGGGCATCGGAGAGAATGGAGAGCTTCTAGTGGAAAACAGGGAGGGAACCAGGTCTTTTTGTGCCGCTGACGTTGTCCATGCCACTCCGGACTGAAAAGGAAAGAAACTGAAGTAATTCGGGGTTTGTGAAAGCCGAAAATCACGGAAGCCCTATTTCCGGCATTGCGGCAACCCTGAATTTCGCCTCAGAATTCAGGTTTTTTTGTTCCGGCATGAACCGTTCCCTCTCTCTTTCCGGGGTGCCCGGAGGGGGACATTTCACCGGAAAGCAGGCTCTATTTTCCTGTATAGAATCGGCTTTGCCGTGGCGCCCGTTCATGATGTCCAAAATCCGCTCATTTTTCAGGCAGAGGGAGTGTCCGCCGGGCAAAAGGTGAATTCGCCCTCCCCAGGGACGAAGAGATCTCGCTCCGCGCTCCTTGCGGAGAGGCCCCTGGGGGAGGGCGCCTGAGGTGAGAGAAACCGACACGGATGTCGGTTTCACAGGCTGGCCACCGGCTAACGCAGGGAGCCGCGGGACTCGCTTGGGCAGTTGCCACGAACGACAATCTGCACCCCCCGCCCAAGCGAGTTCCGGTGACGCTCCCCGCTGAGGTGCGGATTTAGGTTGGATGCGTTGAAATTGTAGACAAAGGATAGTATCATGAACGTGAAATATGGAAAGGGAAGAAAAAAATCAACAAAGAACGATTGGAGTGCATTTTTGTTGTCTTCAACAGAGGTTTCCTACCGAAAAATTTTAACTGTTCTCAGCCTTTCCATGTTCTGTGCCATGCTGGGAATCGGCATCATTGCCCCGGTGCTGCCTCTCTATGCGAAGCGGCTGGGGGCGAGCGGTCTCGCCATAGGAACGATCATAGGGTCTTTTTCTTTTTCCAGGACCGGCGGAATGATCATCTCAGGAGAACTGGCGGACAGGATGAACAGGAAAGTGCTCCTTCTTTCAGGGCTTGCTTTTTACGCTCTTGCGTCCGTCGCATATACTTTCGCATCCACCACGGGAAGCCTCATTGCAGTCAGACTAGTCCACGGATTCGGTTCAGCCATGGTTGTCCCCATTACCATGGCCATCGGAGCAGAAGTGGCGCCGAAAGGGAAAGAGGGCGTTTTTTTCGGATCCCTCCAGGGGGCCCTTTTTCTCGGGAGTGGTACGGGGCCCCTCCTGAGCGGTCTCCTTGCTGAAAATATCGGCTTTAACGCGCCTTTCTATGCCATGACGGCCCTGACTGTGCTTTCCATGGCCCTGGTCTTCCGCTTCCTGCCGGGCACCCTTTCTTCAGGGCGGGGGAGCGGGGAGTTCCACGGGTTCAAGTCTGTTTTTAACGCCATTCTCACCGACCATGAAATGCTGATGGTTTTTTTCTTCCAATTCTGTTCCGCCATGTGCCGGGGTGTGCTCGTGATGATGATTCCCCTTCTTGCCTCGGAAACACGGCTTTCTCTTCCCGAAATCGGGTTTGTGGTCTCCCTGAATTCTCTCTCCACCGGCCTTCTGCAGAGGGTTTCAGGCAGACTTGCCGACAACATCCCGAACAAAAACCGCCTTATTCTTGTAGGGGGGCTGATTTCTGCGGTCACCCTCGTGGGCCTTCCGAACCTGAGAACTCTCCTGAGCCTCTCCATTGCGAGCATAGCCTTCGGTGTCGGGCATGCCTTCGCCTCTCCTTCCCTTGTCACCATGGCCGCTGCAAGGGGGAAGACGTACGGGTCCGGGCGCATAATGGGGCTTTTCAATATTGCCTTCAGTCTCGGGATGACCATGGGACCTGTCCTCGTAGGAATGCTTCTTGATCATACCGGGAAGGGTGTTCCGTTTTATTTTCTCAGCGCCATGCTCCTTCTTGCGGCCTATCCCTTCTTCTCCCTGAAGGGAGCGCGATAGGGGAAGCCGCATGAGCGTTTCGTGAAGGCCGGGTGACCGGGTTGTTTCAGGGACCTTCTTTTTCTGTCAGCCGGCGCTGCCTGAGAGGGGCAAGACGATTCCACAGCAAAAGAAACTGGTCATGAAAAAAGAGGAGAAGGTCCTGTTCCTGTCCCGGGCGTCCGAGAACAAGGATGTCCTTGTTCCCCTTCAGGGCATCCCTGATCGCCTTTGGGGTGCCGGAGTCGACAATTACCGGTATTCGCTGTTTTAGCGCTTCGCTGACCGCGGCCTGCAGGCTCTGCAGGTCCTCGGCTCTGTTCCACTTTTCAACCAATGCCCTGTCCTCCGGAAGAAGAGTGCATCCTGCAGCCGACAGAAGGCTGGAAAATCCGCCGGAAAGGTCAAATATCGGATAGTCCCTGAGGAGTTGTCTTCCCACGAGAACGGTACTGTCGAGCCTGGTCTGGAATTCCGATAGTCTTCTCTGGTAATAGGAATAGTTCCCGGGATCGAACTGGGCGAGGGCGGTAAGAACCCTCTGGGCAATAAACGGAAGAACTGACGGGTCGGAAAAGTAATAGTCCGCTCGTGTCCTGTCGAAGGGCACAGTGCCGTAAAGAAGGAAAAGACGGGGAAACTGCTTTCGCTCAAGCCCCAGAGAGGTGGCTTCAAAGACATCAAGGGCCACGATTCTTGATTCGGGGAGAATGTTCCGCCGGCGGATCTTCCGGAAGGGTATTCCTTCATCGTCCCACTCCTGGACAGCTTTTACCGCAACATTGACTCCGCCGATAAATCGGGCTATCGTGGAAAGCCATGGGGAGGAAACAAGGAGTTCCCATGAGTATCCCGGCGCAGCAGGAAAGAAAAGCAGAAGAAGAGAAAGGGAAAAAAGAAAAACGGGGAAATGAACTCCTGCCTTTGCGAATTTTTTCATTCCGGCTCCAATTCCTCCCGGTTCAGCAAAAAAAAGGCGTTCCGTGCGGCCGCAAATTCAGCGGCTTTTCTGCTTTCACCATCTCCCGCTCCTGACTCTTTGCTTCCAATCAGGACCCGGACTGAAAATATGGGGGAATGGGCACTTCCAGAGACAGAAAGAACCTCATAGACAGGACTCGGCATCCCTTTTTCATGGGCCAGCATCTGGAGGGCGGATTTCGGGTCGGTTTCATCACCGTCGATAGGATGGCGGGAAAGGTGAAACGCAATATATCGGACGACCAGATCCATGGCCCGAGAGTATCCCCCGTCAAGGAATACTGCCCCCACTAGAGCCTCTACCGCGTCGGAACAGAGAGAACCGTGACGCACCTGTTCTGTTTCAAGGCCTTTCCCCGTTCTGAGAAGTTCGCTCAGTCCGAGCTCCCTCCCCCACTCGGCAAGGGATTTTCCGCAGACGAGGGCGGCCCGGGAACGGGTCAGCCTGCCTTCGTCGAAGGAAGGAAAGGAATCGTACAGAAAACGGGAGACGCCGAGCTCAAGCACGGCATCTCCCAGATATTCCATTCTCTCGTTATGTTCCAGCTTGCCCTTTTCGTAGGCGTAGGAAGAATGCACAAGGGCATTCTCCAATTTGCCGACATCGCTGAAATGATACCCAATGCGATCCTGGAGTTTTTCCAGCTCTGCGGAAAACCAGACTGCGTAGTTCATGGAGAAACGGACTGTCTAATCCTCAAATTTCTGGAAGGCGACCACGCCGTTATGCCCGCCGAATCCGAAACTGTTGACGAGGACCCTGGAGACGCTCTTATGCACTGACCTGGGGCCCACGACATTGATGGCGCATTCGGGATCGAGAGTGTCAAGATTGATCGTCGGGTGGATAATCCCTTCCTGGATAGACTGCATGGCCGCCACGGTTTCCAGCGCACCAGCGGCCCCGAGGCAGTGACCTATCATGGACTTGGTCGAATTGACAAGCACCTTGTCCGTATGTTCACCGAAAACCGAACGGATAGCTATGGCCTCCATCTTGTCATTGAGAGGGGTGGAAGTCCCGTGGGCATTGATGTAATCAACGTCTTCGGGGAGCCATTTTGCGTGGGCCATTGCTTTCCTCATAGCTCTGGCCGCTCCGTCGCCTTCAGGGTCAGGTGCCGTTATGTGGCTTGCGTCACATGTTGAACCGTAACCGACAAGCTCGGCGTAAATATGAGCGCCCCTTTTCATCGCATGTTCCAGTTCTTCAAGGACGAGCACACCTGCTCCTTCCCCCATGACAAAGCCGTCACGGTCGATGTCGAAAGGCCGGGATGCTTTTTCGGGTGCCTCCATCCGGGTGGAAATCGCCTTCATTGCTGCGAATCCGGCTATGCTGATGCTCCTCAGGGCCGCCTCAGAGCCTCCGGCCAGAATAATATCGGCATCGTCCCGAATGATGGTGTGGTATGCTTCGCCCATACTGTGGACCGATGTGGCGCAGGCTGTGACAACGCACAAGTTCGGCCCCTGCGCATGGTGCTTGATGGCCACGTAAGCTGTGGACATGTTGCTGATCATCATGGGTATGAAAAACGGGCTGACTCGTTTCGGCCCTTTTTCCATCATGATCTTGAAGTTGTTGAAGGTAGTCTCGAGGCCGCCTTGAGCGCTGCCGATATAGACTCCGAATTTATGGGGATCCAGGCTTGCCGTATCAAGCTTCGCATCGGCAACGGCAAGGTCGGCCGCCGCCACCGCAAATTGAATAACCCTGTCGGAACGCTTGGCTTCCTTGTTTTCCATCCATTGAAGCGGATCGAAATCCTTGATTTCAGCTCCGAAGGGAACAGGGCAATCAGACACATCAAATGTCGTCAGCGGACCTATGCCGTTCTTGCCTTCTTTCAAAGCCTGCCAGTAATTTTCTCTTCCCGTTGCTATAGGGCTCACAACGCCAAGCCCGGTCACGACAACCCTTCTCAAAACGCTTCACTCCTCTGCTGCAGGGTTGGAACATAATTTTACGAAAGGAACTTGACGGGAAATCCCTCCGGATTTCCCGTCAAGTCAGGTGTTCTGTGAACTACTCGTCAACTCCTAGTTTGCCGAGGGTATAGTTCATTGCTTCTCCCACGGTCGTCAGCTTTTCAGCGTCCTCGTCGGGAATCTCGATGTCAAATTCTTCCTCGATGCCCATAATGAGCTCGACGATGTCCAGCGAATCCGCACCGAGGTCTTCCACGAAGGAAGCCTCCGGAACTATCTGGTCTTCTTCGACATCAAGCCTGTCGATGATGATTTCTTTCAAACGGGCGAGCATTTCCTCTTTTTTCATTCTCGTTCACCCCCTTCCATTGTATTTCAGCACATGGTCATACCGCCGTCAATGGCGATTACCTGTCCGGTTATATACGCCGCATCCCCTGAGGCGAGAAAGGCCGCCGCCGCCGCAACATCTTCAGGGGTTCCCGGCCGGCCGGCGGGAACCTGCTGTAAAAGCCTGATTCTTGCGGCGTCAGGAAGGGCATCCGTCATTTCCGTGGCTATGTAGCCTGGGGCGAGAGCGTTTGCCGTAATACCCTTTCCGGCATATTCTCTTGCTACCGATTTGGTAAAGCCGATGATGCCTGCCTTGGAAGCACAGTAATTGGCCTGACCCGGATTTCCTATCAGGGCGACCACCGACGAGATGTTGATGATCCTGCCCCACTTTGCCCGTACCATTCCCCGAATCGCTTCCTTCGTACAATAATACACTGAGGAGAGATTGGCTGTCAGCACGGAATTCCAATCGTCACTTTCCATTCTCATAAGAAGCCCGTCTTTCGTTATTCCTGCATTGTTGACGAGTACCGAAACCGGGCTTAGTTTCTTCTCCACATCGGAAAACAGATTTTTTACGTCGCTCACGGAAGAAACGTCTCCCCTGAAGGGAAGAGCAATCCCCCCGGCATCCCTGATCAGCCGGCAGACTTCGTCGGCCTGTTTTTCGCTCCGATTGTAATTAACCGCGACACAAAACCCCATAGTAGCAAGACGGAGGGCAACCGCTCTGCCTATCCCCTTGCCTGCACCTGTCACAAGCGCAGTTTTCTCTTCCGTCATTCTACACCATCTCCTTCAGTTTGTTTGAAAGAGCCTCGAATTCTGGAACAGAACCGCAGGTTTGGGTAGTGACCCCTTTCCTGCATTTTTTGACCAGCCCGCTGAGCACCGATCCCGGACCGATTTCAAAGAAGGTATCTACTCCGTCATCCGCCATTCGGTTGACCGAGTCGTTCCAGAGGACGGGCATGAAGGTCTGGTCGAAAAGGGCCTGCTGTATTTCATGAACGGAGCGTACCGGGCGCGCAAGCGCATTGGAGACGATCGGCGCGGAAGGTTCATGCCACTCTAGTGAACCGAAGGCTTCCCGCAGACTGTCGGCCACAGGGCGCATCTGTCTGCTGTGAAACGGGGCGCTGACGTTCAGAAGAACGGTTTTTTTTGCGCCGGCCTCTTTTGCCTTTTCCATGACTGCGCGTACAAACGGAGTGCTCCCGGAAATAACCACCTGGCCCGGGGAGTTGAAGTTCGCCGGCCGGCACTCCCCTCCGGGCGCCGCTTCCGAGCATACCGCAGAAACCAAATCCGGGTCGAGCCCGAGAATGGCAGCCATGGCGCCTTCACCCTCCGGCACCGCTTCCTGCATGAGCCTGCCCCGAAGATGGACCAGCCTCACGCCGTCCTCAAGGGAAAGGACTCCCGAAGCAACCAGGGCCGTGTATTCTCCCAGGCTGTGTCCTGCCATGAAAAGGGGCGCGGGGATGATGCCGGCTTCTTTTTTCAGGCATTCCAGAATAGCTGTGCTTACAGTAAGAATCGCCGGCTGGGTAAACGCCGTTCTCATGAGTTCTTCCTCCGGGCCGTTGAAGATGATACTCGACAGCGAAAACCCGAGAGCCTGGTCGGCTCGGAGGAAAACGTCCCTCGCGGAGGGAAAGGCATCGAAAAAATCCTTCCCCATGCCTGCTTCCTGGGATCCCTGCCCGGGGAAGATGAGCGAATATGCCATAAGCCGTATCACCTCACCTGAAGATCTTCCGGGGAAGGGCGTTTACGATGTTCCCCGCTTCCGAGAAGAGCTCTTGAATGATGTCGGCTGCAGGCCGAATGTCATTTACAAGAGCGGAGCTCTGCCCTGCCATGACGGAACCCCACTCCACGTCACCTTCTACTACCGCGGCCCTGAGTTTCCCTGCTCCGAGCCGTTCATACTCTTCCAATGAAGCGCCGCATTTTTCAAGCTCCTCGAATTTTGCGGTCAGCTTGTTCTTCAGGCAGCGGACGGGGTGTCCCGTAAAACGGCCGGTTACCACGTTGCTTCTGTCCCTGGCGTTTATGACCGCTTCTTTGTATGCACGATGTACGGTGGATTCCTCACAACAGATAAACCTGGTGCCGACCTGAACCCCCTCAGCTCCGAGGGCGAATGCCGCTGCTACCCCCCTGCCGTCGGCAATGCCGCCGGCAGCGATGACGGGTATTTCAACGGAATCCGCGATTTGGGGTACGAGGACCATGGTGGTGAGCTCACCGATATGACCGCCGGCCTCCATCCCTTCAGCCACCACGGCGTCGGCCCCCTGTTTTTCCACTCTTTTCGCCTGTGCGACCGAGGCTATGACGGGAACGACAATAGTCCCCATCGGCTTGAGAATGTCGATTACCTTTCCCGGACTTCCCGCTCCCGTGGTCACGATGGGGACCCTGTACTTCGCCACAAGATCGATCACCTGGTCGACGGTGGGCGACATCAGCATGATATTCACGCCGAAGGGTTTGTCCGTGAGGGTCCTCACTTTTTGCAACTGGAATTCGAGCAGGTCGGGGGGCATATTCGCTGCGGCGATGATGCCGAGACCTCCGCCGTTACTCACCGCAGCGGCAAGGTTTGCATCCGCCACCCAGGCCATGCCCCCCTGAACCAGGGGGTACTCGCACCCGAAAAGACGGGTAATCCTGTTTTCGCTGAACACAGTGCCGGAGTCATGCTTCATAGATAATACCTCCATAGGTCATGCCCGCTCCGAAAGCGGTAAAGAGGAGTTTGTCTCCTTTTTGCACCCTGCCCTCCCTGAGAAATTCGTGGAGGGCAATGAAAACCGAAGCTGCTGAAGTGTTGCCGTATTCGTCGATGTTGATGACCACTTTTTCGGGGGAAATCCCGAGACGTTCCGCCGACCGTTCGATTATTCTCTGGTTCGCCTGATGGAAAAACCACCATGATATTTCTTCCGGTTCCATGCCGGAGTCAAGGCAAAACTGTCGTAAAAATGGTGGAATGATCCGGTTGACGAACCGGAAGACATCATTCCCTTTCATCGAAATGAAATGGAGCTTTTTTTCAATAGTTTCGGGTGAGGCCGGGTTTTCCACAAGCCCCCCGAGGAAGGCGATCTGATCGTGCTTGGTTCCGTCCGACCTCAGGTCTGCGGAAATAAACCGGCCTTCGCCTTCTCCGGACACGCCGAGCACCACGGCACCCGCTCCGTCTCCGAACAGGATGCAGGTATTTCTGTCCGTCCAGTCGATCAGGGGAGAAAGAACTTCCGCCCCGATGACGAGCGCCTTTTTCCAAATCCCCGACGCAATGCCGCCGGCAGCCAGGGTAAGGGCGTACACGCCGCTCGTGCATCCCGACTGGACATCAAAAGCGCCGGCCTTTTCGGCTCCGAGGAGCCCCTGCACTTTGGGTCCGACTCCAGGAAAGAGCGTATCAGGGCTGTTCGTCGCCACAATAACCATGTCAAGATCAAGAGGATCGGTACCGGAATTCTGGAGGGCGTCACGAGCCGCCTTGAGGGCAACATCGCTTGTCAGCTCTCCCTGTGCGGCGATATGGCGGCGGCAGATGCCGGTTCTCTCCCGAATCCATTCGTCGCTGGTTTCGACCATCTGCGAAATATCGTTGTTTGTCAGTACCTTTTCGGGAACGTACATTCCCGTACCCTTAATGGAAACGGAAACACCGGAAAAAAAAACCATAGGGAAACCTCCTTTACCTACCCCAGTTCTTCTCTGATAAGCTCGACTCCGTTCTGCAAAACGAAATTCCGTGTAACTCTCAGGGCGTTCGTGATAGCGTCGGCCTTGGACCGGCCGTGGGCCTTCACCACAACCCCGTTTACTCCAAGGAGGGGAGTGCCTCCGTATTTTTCATAATTGAACCGTGCCCAGAGGTCTTTCATCATGGGGATCATGAAGACCATCCCGAACTTGGGCATGATTCTGTGCCCCATCTCTTCCCTGAGGATGGAGTACACCGCTGACATCACGCCTTCCGCGAACTTGAGCAGCACGTTTCCTGAAAAACCGTCGCAGACGACAACATCGGCCCGGCTGTAGGGAATATCGTCGCCTTCAACGTATCCTGTGAAATTCAGGCCGCTCGCCTTAATGAGGTTTTTTGCCCCCGCTATGACCTCATCGCCCTTGATTTCTTCCGAACCGTTCGCCAGGAGCGCAACCTGGGGTTCGGGTACACCGAGAATCTTTTTTGAATACACATTGCCCATGTGGGCAAACTGGAAAAGGTTTTCGGGCTTGCTCCGAACGGTCGCCCCGACGTCGAGAAGGAAGGTGTACTTCTTGAACGTCGGGAGAGCTACTCCAAGAGCGGGCCGGTCAATCCCCGAAATTCGTCCCACCACCAGGACACCGCCCGCGACAATTGCTCCCGTGTTTCCGGCGGAAACACATCCGGAGGCCTCTCCGCTCCTGACCATTTCCATGGCTATGCGGAGGCTCGAGTGGCGCTTCTTCCGAATGGCCGTTGTAGGATGCTCGTCCATGCCTATCTTTTCTTCGGCATGAACAATGGAAATTCTCCCGGAAACGTCCCGGGGCACTCCTTCAAGCAGAGGTTCAATTTCAGAACGTTGCCCCACGAGAACGAGTTCGAGATCAGGGTTCTCTTCGCAGGCGGAAATCGCTCCCCTGCAAATCTCTGAAGGGCCATGGTCACCGCCCATGGCATCCAGGGCAAGAATCAAATGGAGTTCACCTCTCTCACGCTATGCTGATCCGCTTTGCGATAAAACCGCAGCAACGAATCTCCCGACGAAGATTTCCTTTTCGCCTACCTGTGTCCTCACGCTGACAATGTACCTGTTGTCTTTATGGAGACCGACCTTGGCCCTGGCAACCAAGGAATCTCCTACTCTCGCGTGTCCCTTGTATTCTCCCCGCACTGAATCCACTATGACTAGATCTGCTTCCACGACGGCAATGGCGATAGAACTTGCCTGGGCGTAGATGTAATGATCCCAGACTATGTCCGTTTCCCTGAAAGCCATTTCCCTGCGGGTTTCAAGCACCGAAAGTGCCAGCTTGTTCGGCTCAAGCTCGAGAAGGTCTCCGACCACTTCGCTCTGCTTCAGGGAGCGGAGCCTGCTGGTGGCCTTCTGGGCCATGGAGCGCATTCTTTCCCTTAACTCCGGAACACCCAGAACAGCCCTGTCCAGCCTGATGGTGCTCACGCTTGCCGTAAGGGAAGCCGCGAGTTCTTCATCGGTAGCCAGAGGATTTTGTTCGATAAGCTTCAATAGCCTGTCCTGTCTGTTTTTCTTTTTTTGAGACTTTATGGATGTCCCCTCCGTTTTGGGACCTGATGATAGTATCTGCTCTTAAGATTTGGCAAGTATAGTACCCCGGGGGCCGGTGGTCAATATGGGAGAAGACGGAATGGAAGAAGATGGAAATTAAAAAAAAGAGGAAGGTCTCCCTTCCTCTTGCCTGGCTTCTCCGGATTAAGCCTCTTTTCTCTCTTCCGAGGCGGTCTTTATCACTTGCCTGCCCCGGTAAAAACCACACTCACTGCAGGCCCGGTAATTCTGGATCACCTCGCCGCAATGGGGGCACGTCGTAACTTCCGGAGCAGTAAGAGCCCCGATCCACTCTGACTTTCTTTTATGTGTACGGGCATGGGATACCCTGCTTTTCGGCGTTGCCATTCTGGACTTCCCTCCTTTTCGTTATTCTGGCGTCTCTTCAATCGTTATACCGAGAAGCTTTTCCATCCTCGGATCGACCTCTTTCGGTGAACAGCCGCACCCCCCGTTTCTGAGAGGCCGTCCGCATTGGGGGCATAACCCTTCGCAGTCAGCTGAACAGAGAACCTTCCTGGGAAGAGATATGACAATACTTTCCCAGACATGATCCGAAATATCGAAAAAACGCTGCCATCTCGACACCGGTACCACATGGAAATCTTCCTCTGCGGAAGCCTCTTCTGCAGACGTTTTCTTCCGCAATGAGTAAAGATACAGGAAATCGTCCAGAATTTCAATACGTGAAGGTTCAAGACATCGTGAACATGGCGCGGAAAAGACTGCGGAAATCCTCAAAGAAACCGCAAGGTCGCTGTCGGCCCAACGGGCCTCCGCATCCACGATGACCGGCCCCTCAAAGGTGAATTCCAGGCCGTCGTACAAAATGCTGTCGAGCTGCTCTGTATCCGTTTCGGCATGAAAACTGGTCACAGCTTCCGGGTTGCCGAGTTCCGGAGTTTCAAGCTCGAATTTCCATGAAGCCGATTTCTCTGTGAGCATTTTGACGGGCCTCTCGGAATTCTTACCCTAGTTCCCGTCCAGGGCGATCTTCTTCGTATCCCTGGCGATGACGAGTTCTTCATCCGTGGGAACGACGAGGACCTTCACACGGCTGTCGTCGGTGCTGATGATACACTCCTTGCCGCGGACTTTGTTTTTTTCCAGGTCAAGCTTGACTCCCATGAATTCAAGGCCGGAGCAGATGCCTTCCCGGGCCCTGTCGCTGTTTTCGCCGATGCCGGCGGTGAAGACCAGCGCATCCATTCCGCCCATGGCGGCGGCATAGGATCCGATATACTTCTTGACCCCGTAATACAGCATGTCCTCGGCAAGCCTGGCCCTCTGGTTTCCGGCATCCGCCGCTTCCTCGATGTCCCTGAGGTCGCTGCTCACGCCGGAAATTCCCAGAAGCCCGCTTTCCTTGTTGAGGACATGACTCATGGCCTTGTTGTCAATGCCTTCCTGTTCTGATAGGAAGGAAATAAGGAGCGGGTCCACGTCTCCCGATCTCGTCCCCATGATCACGCCGGGAAGAGGGCTGAATCCCATGCTGGTATCCACGGATTTTCCTCCCTTTACTGCGGCGAGGGAACTGCCGTTGCCCATATGGCAGGTGACGATGTTGAGAGACTCCACAGGTTTTCCGAGGATTGCCGCCGCCCTCCTGGACACGTAGAAGTGGCTTGTGCCGTGGAAGCCGTAGCGGCGGACCTTGTACTTCTCGTAGTAGTGATAGGGAACACCGTACATGTAGGCATATCCCGGCATGGTCTGATGGAAAGCGGTGTCGAATACGCCTACCTGGGGGACGTTGGGAAGGGCTTCGGTAACGGCATAAATGCCCATAAGATTCGCCGGGTTGTGAAGGGGTGCGAGGGGGACGCATTCTTCAAGGGCGTCGATGACGTCCTGGGTGATCATGACGGAGCCGGCATATTTCTCCCCCGCATGAACTACCCGGTGTCCCACGGCAGAAAGCTCGTCAAGACTTTTCAACACTCCGTGGCTGTCGTCGAGAAGCGCCTCGACCACAATCTTGAAGGCCACCTTGTGGTTCGAAATCTCCGTGTTCTTTATGACGGTGTCCATGCCTGTCTTCGTGTGCTTGATCCGGGCACCCTCTATGCCTATTCTCTCTACCAGCCCCTTGGCGAGGACCGATTCGTCGGTCATGTCAAAAAGCTGATACTTGAGGGATGAACTTCCGCAGTTGACCACCAGAATTTTCATTACGCAACCCCTTCCTCTTCTTGACCGCCGCCGTCCCTAGGCTGTATTTTATGTTGAAACCCAGCGGAAGGCGGATGGTCTGAATATATAAAAAAATAATAGGTATTGTGGCCGAATATAACCCGTTCCATAAGGGACATCTTTTCCATCTTGAAAAAGCAAAAGAAAACAAGGACGACGCCATCGTCGTCGTGCTGTCGTCTTATTTTACCCAGCGGGGCGAGCCTGCCGTGATGAGCAAATGGGACAGGGCGGAATCCGCGCTCCGGGCCGGGGCCAATCTCGTGCTCGAACTGCCGGCCTTTTTTTCCTGTCATAATGCCGGCGTTTTCGCCGCCGGAGCTGTGGATATTCTCGCTGCCACAGGTGTGGTGGATTCTCTTTCTTTTGGAATGGAACAGCCCGAATTCAACACGACCCCTCTTCTTGATATTCTAGTGCACGAACCCTCACATTTCAAGGATAATCTGAAAAAAAAGCTGAATTCGGGATTTTCCTACGTCAAGGCCCGGGCAGCAGCCCTGGAAGAAATTCAGGGTGGATGGGGGACCTTCGTTTCGCTGCCGAACAATACCCTGGCCCTTTCCTATATGGAGAGGATTCTAAGAAAAGGGTACTGCATTTCCTGCAGACCTGTCCGGCGGACGGGAGCCGGGTTTCATGACACGGACCTCGGAAACGTATTCCCGAGCGCTGCGGCGGTGAGGAAAGCCCTGGCGGAAGGCAAGCGGCAAGAGGCCGAAAAAGCCCTGCCCCCCTCTACCGTCAGGATACTGAACCGATGCATCACGAACGGGAAAGTGGTTCTTTCCAGGGAAATGCTCTGGAGGCTGATCCGCTTCCTTATTATCAGGACGTCCTCTGAAGAACTGGCCCGGTCCTCCGAGATGACCGAGGGGATGGAAAACCGGCTGTTAAAATATGCCGCCCTCTCTTCTTCTTGGTCCGGGTTCGTCTCGAAATGTACCACGGCCCGTTATCCCCGGGGCAGAATACAGCGCCAGCTGATCCATTTCCTTCTTGGGATCGATCATGGTGAAAACAGGGAACTCCAGCGCTCGGGGCCTCAATACATACGGGTTCTCGGTGCGGACAAAGTGGGCATGGAAATTCTGCGGAAAATGCGGTCTTCATCACGCCTTCCAGTGATGGGGAAAGCCCCGGCAGGCATGAAGGGAGAAGCCCTCCTCCTAGCGGGTATTGAACAGTCGGCATGCAACGTCTGGGAAGAGCTGACGGCCGTTTTTTCGCCGGGAGAGGAAAAGAAACGATATCCCCTCATGGGAGAATGTTTCCCGGAAGGGGAAAACGTTCCCTGAGCCGCCGAAAGACCCCCGGGGGGACCATGTCGTGAACTGCTCCTCCGAACTGGTATATCTCCTTCACCGCATGGCTCGAGAGGTATGAATACCGAGCTTCGGTAACGATGAACAACGTCTCGATTTCCGGGGCAAGCTGCCTGTTCATAAGGGCAAGCTGGAACTCGTACTCGAAATCCGAAAGGGCTCTGAGCCCCCTGATTATGATGCGGCTCTGCTCCTGCCGCAGAAAGTCTACGAGGAGTCCCGAGAAAGAGTCAACCTTGACGTTGGGGAGATGGCTCAAAGCCTCCCGTGCCATTGCCTTTCGCTCTTCCAAAGAAAAAGCCGCCTTTTTTTGGGTATTCAGCAGGACGCTGACCACAACCTCGTCGAAAAGGGCGGCAGCCCGTTCCGCGATGTAGATGTGCCCGTTGGTGATCGGGTCGAAGGAACCAGGGTAGACCGCGCTGATGGATCGTTTCATTCTTCTCCCCCTCTCCCGGCAGACGAGAGAAATGTCAGGACCGTGTCTCCGTATTCGCGGGTGTCAATAACCCGCCACCCTTCCCCTTCCGGCATTTTCTCCCTTGCCGAATGTTCCACGACCGCCGCTCCTCCCGGAGCGAGAAGGGATCCTTCGGGGGGGAAGAGAATTGATCCCAAAACGGAAGGCCACCCTGCCCCGTAGGGAGGGTCGGCGAAAATTACGTCGAACAAAAAGCCCTTTCTCCGCAAAAAAACAACGGCTCTTCTGACATCCATGGTCAGTATGGTAACACCTTCATCTCCGGGAAAAAGGGATCTTATTTCCTTCACCCTCCGGGGCACGATTTCCACGGCCGCTATAGGAGCCGCTCCACGGTCCCTCGCCATGCGGGCCACTCTGCCCGTCCCGGAAAACAGGTCGAGGAACGATTTGTCCCGCATGTTGCCGAGAATGTTGAAAAGAGCCTGCAGGACTTTCCCTGAGGTTGGACGGGCTTCCTTCATATGAGCCGCACCTCCTCAGACCTGTCTGTGGAGAGACTCTGCTTCCGCGCGCACTCCAAGTTTTTCAGCGAGATTTTCTATAGCGCCCCTTACCGCAGGGGTCAGAAAGGGAGCGGAATAGGGTGATACTTTGATCAGCACGTCTTCCTCCCGCTGGACCGCCTGGAGAAAAAACTTCTGTTCAAAGGCTCCGTCAGCGGCGACCACCTCAATCAGGCGGACTCCGTCTTCGGCAGCGTACTGTTTCCTGAAGACCCAGCGCCCATCCGGCACGTCGCCTTCCGTGCCATAAAGACTGCCGAGGAAAGAATCCAGATCATATTTTCCCATTACCCGAACATGCACTTCTTCAGCCCTCCCAAGGAAACCGGATTTTCTTTCGCACTTCCCGTCCTGTTTCAAAAATCGTGAAAGATATATTTTTTTCCCCATTTCGAGCCATTTTCTTTCATATTTCGTCCTGATACTTCGAGGAGGATTAACCTCCCATGCAAAGAGGGAAAGCAAAGGATGGGATGAGAGAACGTCCCGAACTTCCTTCCCGTACCATTCCTCATCGGTGACCAGTTCGAAAAAACCTCCGGGCCTCAGGACTCTAGCGATTTCCGCCGAAAATTCACCGCTTGACACCCGTCGCTTCGAATGTTTTTTTTTCGGCCACGGGCAGGGGAAATTCATAAAAACCCCCTCAAGAGAACAGGAAGGGACGCATTCTTTCAATATAAACCTGGCATCCCCGCAAATAAGGAAAACATTATGGAGCCCTTTTTTTTCAATTCTTCTGTAGGCTCTCATCAGGCAGGCTTTCGACATTTCCACTCCCCAGAAAACCCCGTGCCTGTTTTCTCCGGCGAGGTTCTCGAGAAATTCTCCGTTGCCGAATCCGATCTCCAGAAACACATCTGATCCGGTCATTCCCCTGTCCATTTCGAGGGGAAGATCTTCTTTCTCAGGCAGGACAACGACTCTGTTCATATCGCTCACCATTCGGGACCCCTCTTCGTTCATTTCAAAGATTTCAGGGCTACAATTATAACAGTCCTGATCCTGCTGCCGCACAACCGGTGGAGAAGAAGGCTTTCATCTCCCGGAAAAACAGGGACCAACAGTCCGGCCGCTCGATTTAAAAAATTTCCCGACGGCGGGTGTCTGCACGGATTACGATTCAGAAATCATTTCACAAATCATTTCACAAATTGACCGGACGAAACTTTATGGTAAGATCAGCAAGTGAAATAGTGTGTATTTGGTTTTTCACCGGACGTCGCTCCCGAATTATACAGAATGCAAAATCCCCGTTTTGTTGTAAAATAAGAATACACGACAGTCCGGATTTGCCTTTCGCATCTATTTCATAAGGAATAATAATCAGGCCAAGGGGCTCAAGGCGCCCCCGCCTGAAATTCAAGAGGGGGTACCTTAATGAAAAGAAACTGGAAAACGATGGACGGAAACAACGCAGCGGCTCACGTCTCATACGCTTTCACTGAAGTTGCCGCAATCTATCCCATAACACCGTCCTCCACAATGCCCGAAGTTATTGATGAATGGGCGGCCCACGGCAGGAAGAATATTTTCGGAAAGACTGTCAGGGTCACCGAGCTCCAGTCTGAGGGGGGAGCTGCCGGCGCAGTCCACGGAAGCCTTTCTGCAGGCTCTCTCTCCACTACGTTTACGGCTTCCCAGGGGCTTCTTCTCATGATGCCCAACATGTACAAGATCGCGGGCGAAATGCTCCCCGGAGTTTTCGATGTCAGTGCCCGGGCCGTCGCCGGGCACGCGCTCTCGATTTTCGGTGATCATAGCGACGTCATGGCCTGCAGGGGCACCGGGTTTGCCATGCTCGCCGCAGGAAGCGTCCAGGAAGTCATGGACCTCACGGCCGTGGCTCATCTCTCCGCCATCAAGGGAAGCATTCCTTTCCTCAACTATTTCGACGGTTTCAGAACATCTCACGAAATCCAGAAGATCGATGTCCTTGAGTATGACGACCTGGCGAAACTTGTGGATTACGACGCCCTTGCGAAATTCAAGGCCCGCGCCCTGAACCCGGAACATCCCTTCCAGAAGGGGAGCGCCCAGAACCCCGATATTTTCTTCCAGGCAAAAGAAGCCATCAACCGTTTCTATACGGTTATTCCCGAAACCGTCGAGTCCTACATGCAGGAGATCAAGAAGCTGACCGGACGGGAGTACCACCCCTTTAACTACTACGGAGCACCCGATGCGGAACACGTAATCGTGGCCATGGGATCAGTATGCCAGACCATCGAGGAGACGGTGGACTACCTCAACGCCAGAGGCGGTAAGACCGGCGTGCTCGAAGTTCACCTTTACAGGCCCTTCTCCGAGAAGTATTTCTTCGATGTCCTTCCGGCGTCCGTCAAGAGGATCGCCGTGCTTGACCGCTGCAAGGAAAGCGGGGCGCTCGGCGAACCTCTGTATGAGGACGTCTGCACTCTCTTCAAGGACAAGGCAGAGAAGCCCCTTGTGGTCGGCGGACGGTACGGTCTCGGTTCCAAGGATACAACTCCGAGCCACATCAAGTCCGTGTTCGACAACCTTCAGTCCTACCAGCCCAGAGACCATTTCACCATCAGCATCACCGACGACGTCACCTTTACCTCCCTGCCGGTCAACGAGCAAATTACCGCCGCACCGGAAGGAACCATTCGATGCAAGTTCTGGGGACTCGGCTCCGATGGAACGGTGGGCGCCAACAAGAACTCCATCAAGATCATCGGCGACGAAACCGACCTGTATGCCCAGGGCTATTTCGCCTATGACTCGAAGAAATCGGGCGGTATCACCGTTTCCCACCTCCGCTTCGGGAAAAAGCCCATCAAGTCGACCTACCTTATCGACACGGCGGATTTCATCGCCTGTCACAAACAAGAGTACGTCCACCTGTATGACGTTCTTGCCGGTCTGAAGGAAGGCGGCACGTTCCTGCTGAATACCCAGTGGACTTCCGTCGAGGATCTGGACAAGCATCTTCCGGCGAAGGTAAAGCGCTACCTCGCCAACAGGAAGATCAACTTCTACGTTTTGAACGGAACCGACATCGGCGAAGAGATCGGCCTCGGCAACAGGATCAACATGATAATGCAGTCCGCATTCTTCAAGCTTTCCGGCGTTATCCCCATCGAGGATGCCGTGAAATACATGAAGGATGCCATTGACCACACCTACGGCAAGAAGGGTGACAAGATCCTCGAGATGAACTACAAGGCCGTGGATGCTGGAATCGAGGCGTTGAAGAAGATCGAAATCCCTGCCGAGTGGGCAAACGCCACCACCGATCCGGTGCTTCTGAGCGGCCTTCCCGAGGACATCCCCGATTTCATCAGGGATGTGTGCATGCCCGTCAACGCCCAGCAGGGAGACAGCCTTCCCGTCAGCGCTTTTGTCGGCCGGGAGGACGGACATTTCCCCTCGGGCACGTCGGCCTATGAAAAGCGGGGCGTTGCCGTCAACGTTCCCGAGTGGAAAAGCGACAAGTGCATCCAGTGCAATCAGTGTTCCATGGTCTGCCCTCATGCCTCCATCCGCCCCTTCGTCCTGAACGAAGAGGAAGCCGGCCAGGCTCCCGAAGGATTCGGCGCTGTGGAAGTCAAAGGAAAAGAATTCCCCGGATGCAAATACAAGATGCAGGTCGACATTCTGGACTGCATGGGCTGCGGAAACTGCGCCGACATATGCCCTGTGGGCGCCCTGGAAATGAAGCCCCTTGCGACCCAGGAGAAGGAAATCCCGAACTGGAACTACGCTCTCACCGTTTCGGACAAGTCTGCCGAGACGAACAAGTTCACCGTCAAGGGAAGCCAGTTCTCCCAGCCGCTTCTTGAGTTCTCCGGCGCCTGCTCGGGATGCGGAGAAACTCCCTATGTTAAATTGGTCACCCAGCTCTTCGGAGACAGAATGATCATTGCCAACGCTACCGGATGCACCTCCATTTGGGGCGCTTCGGCTCCGAGCATGCCCTACACCGTCAACTCAAAGGGACAGGGACCTGCATGGGCGAACTCCCTCTTCGAGGACAATGCGGAATACGGCTACGGCATGAAACTCTCACTCAACGCCACGGTTGATTACATCGTTGATGCCATGAAAGCCCTCGTTGCGATGGATATACCCGAAGACATGAAGGCCGCGTTTACCGAATGGCTCGAGTCCATGGACGACGGAGAAAAGTCCAAGGCTGCCGCAGAAAAGGTGCTTGCCGTCCTTGACAGGGATATCGGAGCTGAAGGCAACAAGCTGCTGTGCGAGATTGCCTGCAGGAAAGACTATCTCGTCAAGAAATCCGTCTGGATTTTCGGCGGCGACGGCTGGGCTTATGACATCGGTTTCGGCGGCCTCGATCATGTGCTTGCTTCCGGAGAAGATGTGAACGTCCTCGTCCTCGACACGGAAGTCTATTCCAACACGGGCGGGCAGTCCTCCAAGTCCACTCCCACCGCGGCCATCGCCAAATTTGCCGCATCCGGCAAACGGGTCAAGAAGAAGGACCTCGGGCGAATCGCCATGACCTACGGCTATGTCTACGTCGCCCAGGTCGGTATGGGAGCCGACAAGAACCAGCTCTTGAAGGCCCTGAAGGAAGCCGAAGCCTACAAGGGGCCCTCCCTTGTGATTGCCTACGCCCCCTGCATTGCCCACGGCATCAGTGCCGGAATGGGCAAGACCCAGGATCAGACGAAAAAGGCAGTGGAAGCCGGTTACTGGCACCTCTACAGGTACAATCCGGACCTTGCCCTTGAAGGGAAGCCCCCCTTCGTTCTGGATTCCAAGGAACCCAAGGCCAATTTCCAGGAGTTCCTCATGAGCGAAGTCCGCTATGCCTCCCTGAAGAAGGAATTCCCCGAGATAGCCGACCAGCTCTTCGAAAAGGCAGAGAAGGACGCCAAAGAGCGGTATGAAATCTACCGCCAGCTCGCTGAAATGGGCAAGCAGCCCGTGAAGGCGGAGGCATAGGTTCAATCACTCGAAAGAGGAAGAGGCGTTGCCTCTTCCTCTTTTTTAAAAGAGTACATTATTTTCTCCCTTGACCGGAGCGCCGGGAAAGGGTAAAATATCCCGGTCAGTACGGGACGTAGCGCAGTCTGGTTAGCGTACCTGCATGGGGTGCAGGTGGTCGGAGGTTCGAATCCTCTCGTCCCGACCAGGAATAACAAGCGGGGTTTATTACCCCGCTTTTTTGTATTCTTACTGGAGTGAAAACATCATGATTGAAAGGAAACCGTTCCGACACAAAAAAAACCTGGGCCAGAACTTTCTTGCCGACAGAAACATTCTCCGTAAAATCGTCGAAAGGGCCGCTCCGGCGGCAGGAGATGTCATCCTTGAAGTGGGATCCGGCCAGGGAGTGCTTACCAGGGAGCTTCTTGCCTCTCCCTGCACTTTTTTGTTCAGCATGGAAATCGACAGGGGGCTGGAGCCCTTTCTTTCCGATATTTCCCTTCTCCACCCCGGCCGTTTTTGCCTCATCTGGGGTGACGCCCTCGAGGCGGACTATTCTCTTCTTTCCCCTGCACCGTCGAAGGTTGTAGCAAACATCCCCTATAACATAACGACTCCCCTTCTCTGGAAGCTTCTCGAAACCCTTCCTTCAGCCGGTTATTTCCTTCTCATGGTTCAGAAAGAGTCTGCGGAGAGGATAACAGCTCCCCCCTCAACAAAAGAACGATATCCGCTGGGGGTAACTCTTGAGCTGACGGGGAGTGCCCGGAAAGTGCTGAATGTGCCGCCTGCGGCTTTTCGTCCGGTTCCGGCGGTCCATTCCTGCCTGCTGGAAATAACTTTGGGAAAAGAGCACCGGGAACTTGCCACGGACGGGTCCTGGAGAGGAATGCTCAGAAGCGGTTTTGCCCAGAGGAGAAAAAAGCTGCTGAACAACCTGAAGACTTTCAGGGAGGATATTCCGTGGCCGGAGGTATTTGCGGAGTTGGGAATAGGGAAAAATGCGCGGGCTGAAGAGCTTTCCGCGGAAAAATGGCTCGCACTGCACCAAAAAATAAAAAAATGAAGGTCTCTTCTCTGAAAAAAAGAGAAGAGACCAACAAAAAAAGAAAGGAGAACGATTATTCCACCTTGTCCTTAAGAGCTTTTCCGGGCCTAAAAACGGGGACTTTCTTCGCAGGGATCTTGATGACTTTCTTGGGATCCTGGGGGTTCCGGCCTTCGCGGGCAGCCCTTTCACGGACTTCGAACGTTCCGAAGCCAACCAGCTGGATCTTTTCACCCTTGGCAAGGGCACTTTCGATGGCTTCGAAAACCGCTCCGACGGCAGCGCCGGAAGCTTTTTTGTTCAACCCTGTCGCCTTTGCAACCTCAGTTACCAGTTCTGCCTTGGTCACTTTTTACAGCCTCCTCTGGATTAAAATATGGTACAGGTTCGAGTAAAATAAAGCCAACTCAGGTCCGAACCATCATTACGTTTATTATTAGCAGTAAGTCCAGTTCTGGTCAAGCATTAAACTTCATTTTTCCTCTTTCCCACGCCAGAAAATGCGAAGTGGCACCCCTTCGAAGTTTTCCAGTTCACGCAGTTCGTTTTCTATGTGGTTTTCAAAAGCCTTTTCCGCCAGTTCCGGATAGTTCACAAAAAAGATAAACGTGGGCGGCTCTATCTCTGCCTGAGTACAATAGAAAATCTTGAAAGCTCTCCCCCTGTTGTCGGTCGGCAGCCTGTCAAAAGCGAGGATATCACGGAGAAGCCTGTTTAATAAAGTGGTTTTGATCCGTTTCTTCCGGTTTTCAAACACTTTGATCACAACGTCCGATATTTTCTGCATCCCTCTGCCCGTAAGGGCAGAGACGAAAAGCACAGGGGCATGGGAAACGAAGACCATTTCATCCTTCATCTTCTTTTTCATGGAATCTCCGAGGGTATCTTTCTTGCCGAGGAGATCCCATTTGTTCAGAAGCAGCACTATCCCTTTTCCCCGTTCGATGATTTCCCCTGCAAGTTTTTTGTCCTGGTCGGTAAAGGGTTCCCCGGCATCCATGACGAGGAGGGCAACATCACACCTGTCGATGGCCTGGAGGGTTCTGACGTAGGAATAATATTCTATATTGTCCTCGACCCGGCTTTTTCTCCTCAGGCCGGCGGTGTCGATCAGCCTGAATGTGGTTTCGTCAATCCTGACCAGGGTGTCGATGGCGTCCCTGGTTGTTCCGGGGATATCGCTCACCAGTGCCCTCTCTTCCCCTGCGAGGCGGTTGAGGATACTTGATTTTCCCACGTTCGGTCTGCCTACGATGGCGACTCTCACGGCACTTTCATCCTGGGGAGCCGGTTCATCTTTGGGAATCTTTTCAAGAATGAGGTCCATAAGGTCGTAAATATACCGTTTATGTTCGGCGCTGACACCGATGACATCTTCAAAACCCAGTGAGTAGGCCTGAAAGACGGAGTCCTCGTGGATTCCATCATCAATTTTGTTTGCAACGACAATAACCGGCTTTCCGGATTTCCTCAGCATGTCCGCCACGTCTTCGTCCATCCACGTAGGGCCTTCCCTTCCATTGATGACGAAAAGGACGAGATCGCTTTCGGCTACGGCCGTCCCAACCTGCTGTCTCATGCCATGGACGAAAGCGTTTTCATCCTTGGCAAGAAAGCCCCCAGTGTCGATAACGTAAAACTTTCTTTCTTTCCACTCCGCTTCGCCGTACAGCCTGTCCCTGGTCACCCCCGGCATATCGTCGACGATTGCTTCCCGATGGCCGATAAGCCGGTTGAAAAGAGTTGATTTGCCGACATTCGGTCTTCCGATGATGGATACTACTGGCATGGATACTATTTCCTCCTTGGGCTCAATCTATCCAGACGGTAATTTCGGGAAAACCGGTCCTGGAGTTTCCTATGGAATAAAAAGGAGCAAGGGCATTCCAAACCCTGGCCGGTGAAGAAACCGTAACCCAGAAGACAAGAGGCGGTTCTCCCGGATCCATCGGGCACAGCCCGGTTTCCTTCAGTTGTGCCATTATACTCTCTTTCAGGCGCTGGGAAGGACACTTGATCTCCAGGAGAAAAGAAAAAGGAGGCAGCTCCAATTCCTTTCTTTCACGGAGTTCATCGTTCCAGAAATGATCCCAGCCGAGCAGGATCCCTTTCTGCCATCCGCTGCCGGGACGTCTGCTCTGGAGCAGAACCGTGCGTCCCTCCGGGTTCCCTCTCCAGAGAGATTCCCATATCATGGAATAGGCCGTGAATTTAGCCTGAAACGAAACGTTCCGCACCTCGCTGTCGGCATCAATCCAGGCGGAAAATCCTACGTCAGTCGTGTCGCACAGTGCCAGGGCGGAACGGGTTCCAAGGACAATGCCTCCCTCGGAGAGTTCCTTCCTGAGGTTATGGTCCGCCTTCTTCCCTGAGATTTTCGTTCCATCCCAGATAAATACCGGTTTTTCATCGGACGCTGTCGCCCGGGCGACCGGAAGGAGGGCCTCAAGACCTGGACGTTTCCCGGTGAGAAGGACTCCCCTGCATGAGGGGCAGGTCTCGGGAAGGGGGAAAATCCTGCCGCAGGATGAGCACCGGAGCCTTTGCCGTTTTTCCTCCCAGGCTGCCACCCGGCCGCAGACACTGCATAAAATAGGGTTCCCGCATTCCTCACAGGCCACCTCCCCGGCATAACCTTTCCTGTCCAGAAGCCAGAGGGCCGTCTTTCCAGCGGAGAGAACCCGCGATGTTTCAGAGAAAAGAGCGGCGGAAAGGGGAAGGGAGCCCGAAATGCCCTGAAATTCCGAAGAAAGGCTGTTTTTAAGATCAACGAATTTTACGGATTCCCGTGAAGGGCGCCTGGTGCACTTCGGTTTTCCCCGGAGATAGACTCTCGAGGAGGGCAGCCGTCCTGACATGGTGAGAGCCGCCTTTGCCAGAAGGGCTTTTCTTGCGGCAACCGACCTGATGTTGAGAAAGGGGCGCCTGTAGGTCCTGTAAGCGCCGCTGCTTTCTTCATCCACAATGACGGACCGGATATGTTCCAGAGGAGCGAAAACGGCGCCGGGGCCTCCGATTATGCCTCTTGCTCCGCCCTTTCGAGCAGTAATCCATGCATTCTGTAGTTTTTTACCGCCAGTAGCGGGCCACAGAAGAGAAGATTCTCTGAGAGCAGGTGAAAGAAAATCAAAAAACGCTGTGGCCAGCCTCTGTTCCGGGAAGAGGGCCAGAAAGGGATAACCGTTGTCCAGGGATTCCTGCAGTTTTTTCCAGCGGGTGACTGTATCACATTCGTAAAGAAATAACTCTTCGTACCGGCCTGGGTTCTCCGGCGCCGGCCCGTCGAGGGGAGCGAAGTCTTCAAGTGCGGCGGGGGAAGAAAGAATGGCGGGAGGAACCGCCATCTTCAGAACCTCGCCTGCACCGCAGAGGAATGTTTTTCCCGTCCAGTCGAGGAGTTCGACATTCTCTTCCGGCAGCAGGGGGGCGCCGTCGCAAAAAGGTTCCGCCTGACGAACGGTAAATCCGTTCTCTTCAGGAAGAGCGGCAAAACACGATTCAATTATTCCGAACCGTGTTCCCCTTCCCAAGGGTATTCTCAGGCGGCTTCCCCGGCGACGAGGAGAAGGCAGTTCGTAGGTCAGAAGATTCCACCATGGCCCCGGGACGATGACGTTGCAGAAGCACGAAGCCCCCGCAGTATTCACAGAAGCCAGTCCTCTTCAAGAATTCTGCTCCACACGCTTTCGGCCACATCCTCCTTTGTTCCGGAGAATTCTTCGGCGCTCCCGTCAACTGAAAGAAGTTTGACAGTGTTGGTCTCGGTCCCGAAACCTGAACCTGAAGCTGTAATATCATTGGCGACAATAAAATCGAGATTTTTGCGCCTCATTTTTTCAGAGGCGTTGAGGAGCAGATCATGGCTTTCCGCTGCGAATCCGACAAGGATCTGGCCCTGTCGCTTCCGTTCCCCGAGCGCAGCGGCTATGTCCGTGTTCTGAACCAGGTCTACCGTGAGGGTATCGACATTCGCCCGCTTTATTTTCCTGTCGCTGAAAGAGGCTGCCCTGAAATCACCGACAGCGGCTGCCTTTACGATATAGTCCATCTCTTCTGAAAGGGACAAGACCGTCCGCTTCATCTCCTCCGCGGACACGACGGATTTGACGTCAAAACCGCCGAGGTTGGAAAATACTGCGGGACCATGAACAAACGTTATCGAGGCGCCGCGGTACCAGGCGGATCTTGCCATGGCATACCCCATCTTCCCCGTGCTTGGGTTGCTGAGAAAACGGACAGGGTCCAGGAATTCCCGGGTGGGCCCGGCGGTGACGAGGACATTTTTCCCCTCGAGCTTCTTTGAGGGGCACAGGGCTTTCCACATTTCCTCCAGTATGACCTCCACGGAGGGGAGTCTTCCCTTTCCCTCGTATCCGCATGCCAGGCTTCCCGTTTCCGGGTCGGCAATGATGATTCCTGTTTCTTTCAGGATTTCAATGTTCCTGGCCGTTGCCGGATGATTGAACATGTTCACGTTCATGGCCGGGAAAACCACTACTGGCGACCCGGCAGCAAGGAGTAGGGAGCAGAGAAGTTCCTTTCCCGCTCCCCTCGCCATGTTCGACAGCGTTTCCGCTGTACAGGGGGCGACAATGATCACATCCGCCCAGTCCGCCAGTGTTATATGGGGGATTTTCCACCCCGTGTCGTCGGAAAGGAAGTCGGATTGTCTCCAGACACGCTTGCCGGCCAGCGTGGAAAGCACCATGGGGCTGACGAACTTTTCACCGTCGGAGGTTAGCACAACCTCCACGTCGCACCCGGATTTGACGAGAGCCCGGACGATCTCCGGCGCTTTATAGGCGGAAATGCCTCCTGTTATGCCGAGTACTACTTTTCTGTTCCGCTTCCAATCGGGCATGGCCGGATCATGAATCGGCGCCGTTCTCCGAGGCGGTTTCTTGTTCCAGGGAGAGGCGGACTGTACCGAGATCAAACTCCTGAAGAGCTGTGGAGATGAATTTTTCATTGTCTTCATCCAGGGTGCGCCCTTTCTGCTCACTGAGAGCACGGGCACGGGCAGCCACTGCGGCGGTGAGAAGATACTTGTTATTTATGCCCTGTTTCTGGGCCAGAGAATCCAAATCGTAAAAAATCATTTTCGTTCCCCCCTGTTAGATCTGCAGCCGATAATTATGGACTTCAGCTCTTCGGAAGCCCGTTCGGCATCATCGTTTATTATAACGTAATCATAATCTTTGGCTTTCATCATCTCAAGCCTGGCATTGTCGAGCCTAAGCCGGAGATTTTCCACGCTTTCCGTTCCCCTTTCCATCAGGCGGTGTTCAAGTTCTTCAAGAGAAGGAGGAGAGACGAACACGAGGATGCTCTCGGGCATTTTTTCCCTGATCTGAAAAGCCCCCTGTACGTCAATTTCAAGCACCATATCATAGCCTTCTGAAAGGGCCTTTTCCACGTCGTCCCTCAGGGTGCCATAGTAATGACCATGCACTTTCGCATGTTCGAGAAACTTGTCCTCCTTCAGAAGGGAAAGAAAGGCCTCTTCAGAAATGAACCGGTAGTCTGTTCCGTCCTTCTCTCCCTTCCTGGGAGGTCTCGTGGTGCATGAGATCGAAAATCTGATGCCCTGCACCGTTTCGAAGACTTTTTTCCGCAGCGTCCCCTTGCCGGCACCGCTCGGGCCGGAAAGGACAAAGAGCTTACCCCTGTCCGAGCGATTCATCCTCTGTATTTTCCTCGAATCTGTTCACGATTGTCTCGGGCTGAATGGCCGACAGCACCACATGGTTGCTGTCGGTAACCAGTATTGCCCTTGTCTTCCGGCCCTGTGTGGCGTCGATGAGCCTGCCTTGTTCCTTCGCTTCTTCCTTGAGACGTTTTATCGGGGCTGAGGTCGGATGAATAATGGCCACGATCCTCTCCCCTACGATCATATTGCCGAATCCTATATGAACCAGTTTTGCGGTCATCGCCCTCACTCCACGTTTTGAACCTGTTCCCGGATTTTCTCCAGAAGAGTCTTTGCCTCCACCACCATCCAACGGAGTTCGGCATCGGTAATTTTGGAGCCCATGGTATTGACTTCCCGGTTCATTTCCTGAATCAGGAAATCAAGTTTCCTTCCCTCTGAAGAGGGACCTGCAAGGATAGCGCGGAATTGTCTGCAATGACTCCCGGATCGGACAAATTCCTCGGAGATGTCCCATTTGTCCCCCATGAGAGCGAGTTCCTGGGCTACCCGTCCCTGGTCGGCCTCGTTGGCCACTCCTTCGAGCAGAAGAGTGACCCGTTTCCGGAGTTCTTCGAAGAGCTCCTCTTTTTTCCCTGTCCAGTATTTCTCGATGGAACCGACGAGGGTTTCAAAGGAGTCAAGATACTCCTCCACCGCCCGCCGCAGGTTCTCTCCTTCTTTTTCGCGCATCCCGGCGAGGCTCTTTATACACGCCCCGACGATTTCTTCCAGGGCTCCGCCCACCTGAGCCTCCACCATGGAGAGAACAGAGGGCGATTCGAGAACGCCCGGAAGGGAGAGGAGTGACGGAAGCCCTGGTTTCTGCCCGGTACCGAGTTCATCGGAAAGAGAGAGGATCTGGGTATAATAATTGCGGAGGACCTCTCCGTCAATGGCAAGGGCCTTGTACCTCGGGGCCCAGCTGATTTCGGCGAAAAATCGTATCTTTCCCCGTCCCAGGCCGGAACGGAGAAGACCGCCGATTGCCGATTCGAAGGAAGCCAGTTCCCTCGGCAGTCGGATCGAAAGTTCCTGGTACCTGTGGTTTACCGACGAAATCTCAACCGTGAGAGTGCCCCATTCGAAGTTTCTGCTTTCCCTCGTAAATCCCGTCATGCTTCGTATCATCAGTCCCCATTCCTTTCTCTGGAAATCGTCTCAGTCTTTTGGAGAAAGGCGTCAAGAGTCGCGAGCAGTTCGGGCAGACCGGTTCCGGAAAGGGCACTGATTGAAACGGCGGCTTCTCCTGTTTCCCGGAATCTCTCCTCTACAGCCTGTTTTTTATCCGGATCAAGAAGATCGCATTTGTTTAGTGCAAAAAAACGGGGGATATCTCCTCCGCCGATTTCCTGAACCGTTTTCTCGACGACTTCCCTGACTTCCTGGTAATCCGGTGCCGCCACATCAAGGACAAAAACGAGAAACGCGGAGGACACTATTTCTTCAAGCGTTGTCCTGAAAGCAGCCACGAGACCGGGAGGCAGATCCCTTATAAAGCCCACCGTATCGGAAAGCAGGATCTCTCTTCCTGACGGCAGGCTCACTTTCCTCATGAAGGTGTCCAGGGTTGAAAAGAGCATGTTCTCTGCCACCAGGGACGAATCCCTGCTCAGCGCCCGGAGAAGGGAAGATTTTCCGCTGTTTGTATAACCCACAAGCGAAACAACGGGAAGATTCATTTTCTTCCTCCGGTCGCGCTGAAGCGTCCTCTTTCTTTTCAGCACCCCGAGTTTTTTGCTAATGTCTCGTACGCGCCGCTCAAGCTTTCTCCTGTGCCGTTCGAATTCCGTTTCTCCGGGGCCCCTGGTTCCGATTCCGCCCCCGAGACGGGACATCTGGGCTCCAAGTCCCTTCAGGTGAGGGATCTCATATTTGCACAGCGCCATCTCCACCTGCATCTTCGCTTCCGACGAACTCGCCCGGAGTTCAAAAATTTTCATTATGACAAAGGGACGGTCCCAAACCTCCACCCCTGTAGTCCTCTGGAGGTTGTTTTTCTGGCCCGGAGTCAGCGGTTCGTTGCAAACGAGAAGCGTTGCGCCCACGGTTTTGCAGAAGAGAGCCAGCTCCTCAGCCTTTCCCTTTCCGAGAAGAAAGGCAGGGTCCGGCCGGCTTCGCCGCTGAATGACCGAACCGGCGGATGTTATCCCGAGGTTTTTGAGGAGAAGTTCCAGCTCCTCCAGAAGCACCGAAGGAGAAAAGGGCTGATCCGGGAGCTCCAGTCCCGCGAGCACCGCCGTCCGTTCCTGCATGGCCGTCAAAGAAGGGCCCTGGCCTTGGGTTCCAGGGATGCCAGTTCTTCTTCCAGTTTTTTGAGCAGCTTGTCTCTTCCCTCTCTGCCCAGACTTGCATAGTCGCTTGTTTCAATGGTCTCGCCGACAATCACCGACAGGTGGAGCGGCTTGACGAATTTTGCTCCCGGAGGCATGGCCTCAAATGTTCCGGCGACAAAGGCAGGAACGACAGGCGCTCCTGATTTGACCGCGATAAGGGCGGCTCCTCCTTCCAAAGGCTGGAGTTTCCCGTCGAGGGACCGGGCGCCCTCAGGAAAAAGAAGCACATTTTCACCCTCTTCGAGCAGCTTTAAAAATGTCCTCAGGGCCGCTCCGGCACTCTGGCTGTCCTGTTTCTGCACCGGAATGGCGCCAAGGGCACGGACCATGCTCCCGAAAATAAAGGGCTCAAACAGTTCCGACTTGGCCAGAAAACGCAGCCTTCCGGGGAAAATAGCTCCAAGGACCACGGGATCAAGATTGCTGCAGTGATTGGCTATGACGATGTAATTCCGGCGGGGAAGCGGCGAGAACCAGCGGATTGAAATCCTGTTGTACGCCTTGAGAGCGATGTAGAAAAACCATTTTACTAAAAAATAAAACAGTTTATTGGACAGCGTCATTATGATTCTCCTTGTTCAGGATTTCTCTTACGATAGCGAGTACCTCGCCGGTCACTTCTCCGATGGTGAGCCCGTCTGTACTCAGTTCGACAGCGTCGTCGGCCTTCCTCAGGGGAGCAGCGGAGCGACTGCTGTCCGCCCGGTCCCTCTCCCTTATCTGTTCAAGCACATCTTCAAAGCGGGCATTTTCCTTCCGCTCCTTGAGCTCGAGAAAACGGCGCCGTGCCCTTTCCTCCGCAGATGCAGTAAGAAAAATCTTCACCTGGGCGTCCGGGAATACGACGGTCGCCATGTCGCGCCCGTCCGCGACAAGTCCTTTTCTTTTTCCCTGTTCACGCTGGAGGTCAAGAAGGCGGTTCCGGACCATGGGCAGCGATGCGTAGGCCGAAACAATGGCGTCAATACGCGGAGCGCGGATCTCTGCCCCGACGTATTTCCCCTCAAGCAGGATTCCTTTTCCGGTGATTTCCAGCGAGACCTCCTGAAGGGCGGAAAAAAGCATATCTGATTCTACGGGCGGAATGCCCCTGGCATCGAGAAAGAAGGCAAGGGCCCTGTACAATGCCCCGGTGTCAAGGTAGGGTATCCCCAGAGACCCGGCTACACGTTTCGCTATGGTGCTTTTGCCGGCTCCGGCCGGTCCGTCGATGGCCACGATGAGCGGCCGGCCCGTCATTGGAAAGCTTCCTCCATTTCCGAGAGCTCGGCTTCTGCCTGGGCGACGAAATCCACAAGTTCGGACATAAGGTTTTCATAATCCGTGATGCCGAGCCTTTCAAGGGATTCGGGATAGAGATAGCTCTGGAGTCCGTCAGCGCCAAGTCCGACGCCGAGCATGAGGCAAAGGGAATTGGCGACATGGACCACGTCGACCAGGGATTGATATTTCGGTTCCTGTAGGGCGTTTGGAGCATGGTGATGGGCCACGGCGAATTTGAAGGGGTCGGGAAGGCCCCATTTTTCCACCAGCAGGGTTCCCACAGCGGCGTGGTCAAAACCGAGAACCTGTATTTCAGCGTCAAGGAAGGGAATGTGCTGTTCCTCCACCAGCTTGACGATGATGCCGTATCCGAAACGGACGTAATCGTTCAGCACCACTTTCCCGATATCGTGAAGAAGACCGCCGACGTAGGCTTCTTCCGGAAGGGCTTTCCTGGTCTTCTGGGAAATGTAGCGGGCAGCGTAGGCCACTGTGAGGGAATGACGCCAGAGGACTCCCCTGTCGAGGGCATACCCCGAGAGGGATTTGTCCATTACGGAGTAAACCGAAGCTGAAAGAACGATGTTGCTTATATTCTTGTATCCCAGAAGGGCGATGGCTTCCGCGATACTTGAAATCTCCCTGGAAATTCCGTAGGCGGCTGAATTGGCCAGTTTGAGGGTCCGGATCACGAGCCCTTCATCCCGGGAAAGGCTGGCGGCCACATCCTGGGCGCTGCTGTCCGGGTCATTCAGCTTGCGCATCGTTTCTACGACGAACTGAGGAAAAGATTTGATTTCCTTTATTTTTTTGAGAATGCGTGTTTTAATGAGTTCCCGTGATCGCTCGTCAATTCCGTCCATCTTCCGCCCTCCTAGAATGACCTAAATGCTTCCCCCGAACCGAATCGCATTCCAGAGTTCCCTGCGGGACATCTCGACAAACTTTCCTGCAGGGAGTTCCTTCAGCTCCATTTTACCAATTCTTTTCCGAACAAGCACTTCGACCTCAAAACCGAGGCTTTGGGCCATCCGGCGCACCTCACGCTTGACTCCCTCAGCCAGGACCACGGAGACCCACCTGTCCGCAGGTTCCCGGTCAAGGATGCGGACATTCGCCGGCTTCAGCAGGCGTCCGTCGAGCTCGACACCGGAAAGCCAGCCTTTTACAGCCTTTCTGTTGATTTCCCTGTCGAGGAGAGCGTGGTATTCCCTGAGTATTCTCCGTGAGGGATGCACAACCTCCTGGGCAAAAGCACCGTCGTTGGTGAGGATAAGCAGACCCTCCGTTTCCCTGTCAAGCCGCCCCACCGGAAAAAGGCGGAAGGAACTGAACTTTTCGGGAAGCAGACCCGCAATGACCGGATCGAAGGGGTCGCTAACGGAACATACCCAGCCCGCAGGTTTGTTCATGACGACGTAGACCTTTCTTTCAGGCGTAACCGGGCTGCCGTCAACGGAAACTTCATTTTCTTCGTTCACGCGGTAAGCCGGCATGAGGACCACTTTCCCGTCAACCTTTACTCGGCCGGAAGCTATTATTCCCTCCACTTTTCTTCTCGCACCCAGTCCGCACATGGCCAGGTACCGGTTGAGCCTGATCTTCGCGTTCACGGCAGATCGTCCTCCTCCCCCTGTTCGTCGTTTTCTTCCACCGGAAGGGCATCTGCTTTCCTGGGTTTTTCTTCGGGAGGGGGCGCAAGTTCCTGAAGTTCCTCGAGGGTGGGAAGTTCCGAAATGGACGAAAGCCCGAACGTCTCCAGGAAGATGTCCGTTGTCCTGTAGAGCAGCGGCGAACCTGTGCCCTTCTTCCTTCCCGCAATTCTGATCATCCCGTGGGAAAGGAGGGTTTCAATAACCCGTTCGCACCTTACCCCCCGGATGTCCTCCACTTCGCTCCTGGTCACCGGCTGGTTATAGGCAATCACGGCCAGCGTTTCGACCGCAGCCCTGCTCAGGCGGATTTTCTGTGTCCGGGCTGTATCGCGAAACAGGGAGACCGAATCGGCCACATCCTCCGCCGTCACCATTCTCCATCCTCCTGCCGATTTCTGGAGGAGAACGCCCGATCTGATCCGTCTGAGAAAGTCTCCAAGAATCTTTATTTCTCCTGACGTGACCGAAAGAGGCAATGACAGGACCGAGGCGAGCTCTTCATCCCCGACAGGAGACCCGGCGACGAAGAGAATTGCCTGAATCCTGCGGCCGATGTCAGAAATGCCTTCAGATACTGTATATGAGCACATCCCTGAACAGCTCCTCCTGAACGATGCGAATTCGCCCCATTCTGCTCATTTCGAGCAGCGAAAGAAGCGTCACGACGAAAACACGCACGCTTCTGCTGTTTCCGAGAAGGTGAGAAAAAGAGACCGCGGGAACATTATGAAGAATTCCCATTATCTCGGAAATCTTCATATCAATCTGCTCTTCATCAGGGAGAGGAACAGGCATACCTTCCCAGTCATCATCCCTGTCCATACATGAAGTCTTTCCCGAAGGACAGGAGGCCCGTTTTTCTTCCAGAAGATCCCACCAGAGGCTGCACAGGCCGTAGAGGTTGCCAAGGTCCCAGGATTGTCCCTCTTCTTCGGAGGAAGGACGAAAAAAAACGAGATCCTGCTTTTCCTTCCTGTTCCACAGCAACAGGGCTGCTTTCCTGTAGGGCCTGTACCGGGAAAGTTTCCCCTCGACATCGTACTCGTCGAGGGCCATTTCTTCCATACCGGACGGTTCGTCTTCTCCCCCTGCTGTTTTCCCCGGGAGAAGGGACCGTATCTTGTTCAGCACCAGCGATGCCGCCAGTGTTAAAAATTCAGAAACCACAGCGACGGAGACCCGCCTCGTATTGGCCAGGTAGGCTCCGTATATCCTGACCGCCTGGCCTACTGAAATTCCGGCGGCATCGAGCTGCCTGTTTTCAACAAGGTAGCAGAGCAGGTCGAAAGGGCCGGAAAAACCGCTTACCTCCGCCTGAAAAACGCTCAGGTCGTGGTTTTGAACCACCTCATCGACCTACCCTCTCCGGACGAATCCTATGGAGTTCACGACCTCGTCCATTGTTTTCCGGGCGACATCCCCGGCCTTCACCGCACCCTCCCTGAGGATGTCGCCGAGAAGATCGGGGTTCTTTTCATAAAAGGCTCTTTTCTCTCGTATGGGGTTCATGACCCGCTCCACGTGAATATTCAGCTTCTTTTTACAGTCCACGCAGCCTATGCCGGCGGTTTTGCAGCCCTCCGCAATCTCGGCTTTTTCGCTGTCACAGTTGTTGAAGACCCTGTGAATATCCCACACAGGGCATTTTTCCGGATCGCCGGGGTCAGTCCGTTTTTCCCGGGCCGGGTCGGTCACCATGGTCCGCAGCTTGTTCCAAACTTCTTCCCGGCTGTCGGCAAGGTTGATTGAATTTCCGTAGGATTTGCTCATTTTTTTCCCGTCCGTCCCGGGAACCTTCGGAGTGGGGGTCAGCATGATCTGCGGTTCGATCAGGACCTCGCCGAAAAAACCGTTGAATCTCCGCACCATTTCCCTGGCGATTTCCAGGTGGGCGCTCTGGTCCTCGCCGACGGGCACGATTCCAGCCTTGTACAGAAGAATGTCCGCCGCCATGAGGACAGGGTATCCGAGGAAAGCGTAATTGCCGAGATCCTTGTTCTGTATGTTGATGATCTGTTCCTTGTACGTGGGACATCTCTGGAGCCAGCCGAGCGGTGTGACCATGGAAAGGGCAAGGTGCAGCTCCGCATGCTGGGGGACGTGGGACTGAACGAAAATGACGCACTTTTCAGGGTCAAGGCCGGACGAAAGCCAGTCAATGAGAACCTCCCAGCAGTTCGATTCTATCTTGGAGCTGTCGGCATAGTCCGACATGAGAGCATGCCAGTCGACGATGCTGTAAAAACACTCATATCCTTCCTGGAGCTTGATCCAATTCGTCAGGGCTCCCGCAAGATGTCCCAGGTGGAGCTGTCCTGTCGGTCTCATTCCGCTGAAAACACGCTGGTTCATTTCTAACCACCTCGAATGGGAAATGTCCGGAAAAATCCGTCAAAAAATCCAGGATATCATACCATTTGAACCGAAATCGTCATAGGCTGAATGTGTCAGTCAATGACGACAGGAAGACGGGGCGTGCTTCTGAAAACAGACGCCTCGAATCCTGAGGCTTCTGAAACAGCCCCCGCCAGGGCATCGAGAGAAAAAGACTCCACTTCCCCGTGATCTCCAATGAGAAGAATGAGCCCTTCGTAAAGAGCTTCCAGTCTTTCGTGGTACTTCACGTCCGATGTGAAGTAAGCATCTGCCCCGGCGGTTTTCGCTCCGTCCCACAGGCCGCCGCCGGACCCTCCGCACAGGGCGAGCCTGTACACGGGACGGTGAGAGTCGCCATAGAGGTCGAGACGGGAGAGCATCAGGGCGGAACGGATTGCCTGCCCCAGTTCCCGCCCTGTCAAAGCTGAAGGAAGATTTCCCAGGGCTCCGAGCCCCCATGCACCGGAGACGGAGGGAACAAGAGGACTGACGGACTCCAGCCCTATGGCGGCGGCAATGGCGGCGTTGACGCCTCTCGGGCTGGAGTCCCAGTTTGTATGCATGGAGATCACGGCAATGTCCTTTTTCAGCGCGAAGGAGACGGCCTTCCCTGTAGCGGTGGAGACATCCAGTTTTTTCAGCGGAGAAAAGATAAGAGGATGGTGGCTTACCAGGACGGAGCAGTCCTTTTCGACCGCGTATCCCACGGCTTCGGGAGTCGGGTCGAGGGATACAACTACTCCCGTCACAGGAGACTCCGGATCGCCCACGAGGAGCCCCGAATTGTCCCACTCCTCTGCCCAACTGAAGGGAACCATGGCGTCAAGGTTCCCCAGAAGATCCTTCACCAGCATCGGGATTCCTCCTCCCAAATAAAAAAACCGTTTCCCCGGAAGGAAACGGCGATTTCGTGGTGGGCCTACCTGGACTCGAACCAGGAACCTTCCGGTTATGAGCCGGTGGCTCTAACCACTTGAGCTATAGGCCCGGAAAGAAGCGTTGCCAATTATACGCCCCGACTCTGAGAAAATGCAAGGAGCATGCCTTATTTCTAAAAAATCCGCCGATTACTCCTCTATGACTATGCATCCCACAGGGCAACTCTCGGCAGCTTCCTGAGCGCACTCGCCGCCTTCGGGGCGAATCACCTTTGATACCCCGGCATCTTCGTCCATTGAAAAAACCTCGGGGCACACCTGAGCGCACACACCACAACCGATACATTCTTCCTTATTGATAGATACACCCATGAAAGATGTGGTCACCTCCTTCCATCAAGGGGATTGTATATCAGCGGAGGGCTACCGTCAAACCTGCTCGTTCCGCCTAAATCCGCACCTCAGCGGGGAGCGTCACCGGGGCTCACTCCCACAGGGCTACCTTCGGTTGCCTCTTTTCCACGCCGTCGAGCCGAAGTAAGGCCTTATAGGAGGAAACCGCCTTGACCTCAGGGTCTGAGGAAAGCATGAAGATTCCCGTTCCTGTGACTTCAGCTCCGAATTCCTTTGCCACCAGAAGCATTCCGGCCGCGGTGCTCCCGCCGCGCATGAAGTCGTCCACGATGAGGACCCGCTTCCCCTTCCCAAGCTGTTTGGTTCCCATGTACATGGCTTTGACGTCGCCGTTCTTCGTGGGGTAATGGACGGTAACAGCCGATCCGTCGCTCGCCCTGTTCCGAAAACGGCACACCGCCAGGGGAATACCCATGGCATGAGCGGTAAAAATGGCGAGAGGGATTCCCTTAACCTCGGAGGTCATGACCACATCCGGTCTCGTCTCGCTGAAGAGGGACGCCATGGCGTATCCTAGGCGGAGGGCATAGTGGGGATTGAAAAGGATATCGCTATAATAGACCAATCCTCCTGGAAGAAACCGCTCTTCGCAGTTGAGGAGGTCTGTTATTTCCTTCAAGAGGGATTCCTTTACCGCCGCCGCCATTCTCGGAACGAAGGAAGCGCCGCCCGTTCTTCCCCTGTCGACGCTGATGCCTCCCATTCCTTCCCGGGAAAGGGCCTCGTCGATAATCGCCACATCGTCGCTGATGACCGTCTTTGAAACGAGGAAGTCCTCGGCGAGGGATGTAAGAGAAAGCTGCTTCGATGGGCAGGTTAAAAACCTCGCTGCAGTACGGATAAGCCGTTCTGTTCTTTGTCCTTTCATTTCGTCATCACTCCAGGCAGAAAATTTTCCGTATCCAGTCGTATCTCGTCATGTCTCTAAAAAAATCGCCGAGACCGCTTTTTTCATAGAAGAGCCCGAAACAGGCACTCCCGCTTCCCGTGATTCCCCACCCATTTGCACCGTATTCGCCGAAAGCGCTGAACAGGTCCGAATAACGGGGGTACAAATTATGAAGTATCGGCAGAAAATCGTTCGGCAAAAGTCCAACGTTCCGTTTGTTTCGTAAGTCGTCAAGAAGATCTTCCGTTTCCTTCTCTGCCTCGTCGGCATTCATGGGGAACCGTCCTCCCCATGTTTTGTCGAGCTGGGAAAAAGCTCTTTGGGTTGACATCTCCCATGAAGGTACCGCGACAAGGACCGAGGGCGTTTCCGGAGGAGATGGGATCGGCATAATGATCTCCCCTCTTCCGCTCACCGCAGCCCATTCGGCATCACTGAAAAGGAATGGGACGTCGGATCCGAACTCTCCAGGCCCGGGATCCTTTTTTCCGCTCATACGGTGCAGCCAGGAGAGCAAGGCGGCAGCATTTCCGCTCCCTCCGCCCAGTCCGCTCCCAGGCGGAATATTCTTCACAAGGCTGATGTGAAGGGGCGGTAGTTTCGTGGTTTGCCCAGCACGGGCCAGCACTTCCTCAAGTATATTTTTCCCCGGGACCTTCTCTCCGTAAACGGACAAGATGTTCCGAACATTATGATCATATTGCGGGGTAATTGTCAATGATTCTACCGCTGAAAGTCGCAAAAAAACCGATCTGAGTTCGTGGTATCCGTCAGGCCGTTTGCCGGTAATCCGCAACGAGATATTGATTTTTGCGTCCGATTGGACAAAAAAAGACATAGAAGCCTCCCCTTGTGAAAGCAAAAAAGATGCCCCGGCACGCAGGGGCGTCGGGGCGTCTTTTTTCTGACGTTCGAAAAGGATTAGTTCCTGCTTCCGGAAAGAAGTTCCAGTTCGACCTCCCGGGTCAGAAGCTCCGCATAGCTGAAAGATACCTTGCTTTCCTGAGATTCGACGTAAAGGGTAAAGAGGTTCGGATAGGTTTCCAGTATGACTCCCTGGCGTTCTTCAACCTTGCGGCGCCCCTTGGCTGTCCGGTACCGGACTTTCAATCCCTTGTACAACGCAACCTGTTCACGGATCGAAGTAATTGTCGCCATTCGGGTCACTCCCAGCACTATAAATGTTTTATAGATCTTATCATAAATATGAAAAAATATCAAATATCAGTATTTTGCCTAAATCCGCAGGCAGCGGGGAGTGTCACCGGTGCTCGCTTGGGCGGGGGGTGCAGATTGTCGTCCTTGACAACTGCACCTGAAACCGACATCCGTGTCGGTTTCTCTCCCCCGGGCGCTGTGCCCGGCGACACTCCCTCTGCCTGAAAAACCTGCGGATTTAGGTTTTGTGGAGCTCGGGCCGCCCAGGAGCCCTGTATATCAGGGTCCCGCTATTCCCCGGGGGAGCTTCGATGCAAGAAGGACCCTTTTTTCTCCCGCTCTCCTGGTGTAGCCCTTTGCATCGAGATATTCGAGCAGTGGAAGAATGAATTTTCTCGAACTGCCTGTTATATCCCGTACCCGGGCCAGGGTGACGCCTTCTTTTTCCTTGAGGAGAATTCGGAGGAGTTCATTCTCTATCTCCGCTGAAAGAAGAAATTCGCCGGATACTATGGAAACCATGCCTGTCTCCCGCATGCCGTTGAGGAGGGTTGAAAAGGCATCCTCGCCGATGGCGAGTCTCTCTCTCGCTTCTGAAATGACGGGAGGCTGGAATCCTCTTTCCCTGCACAGGGAAAGGATCTCGGCGGACCGCCTTTCAAAGGTCTCGTCGTCCCTCGGCTGAAAATCCTTCATGCGGAGAAGCCCTTCTTCAGAAACAACAACGGAACCGCCTGATACGAGAGCCTCGAGAAAAGCCTTTGCCGTCCTCGAGTCGAAGGACTTGAGGGCTGAAAGGACAGTCACGTCGGGAGGAGCGCCTTTCTGTGACGGATGGGAATCATGGTATGACCAGAGAAAGGCTTCCACGTCCCCCGCCAGGCGAAGAAAACAGTTCTTTGAAAGAAGGAGTTTTTTTCCCCCCTGGAGAAACACGGTGTCTTCCCTTTTCCTGAGCTTTTCTGCTAGCCGGGTCGTTTCATCGGGGGATTCCTGGATGTAGAGCGCCCCATCCGAAAGCTCCAGCATTGAAAAAGACCTGACCAGGGCAAGGAGTCTTTCTTCAGGGTCGTGAACCGCGGCAAGGTTCCGCACTCTTTCGATGCATGAAATCCTGGCTTTTTTCCCCTTGGGCTTGACCGCGTAGGGGAAGAGGACTCTCCCTCCGGCGATGGTCTCGAGGGGACTGTATCTCCGGAGAACGAAGCGCTGGTCCACCAGGCAAACGATATTCTCCTCGGCAACGATCTGTGCCGGGGCCGTTTCTCCGGGCTGGAGAAACGGATTTTCGAGAAGGGCTATCCGGGCCACTACATCGGAAGTGCCGATGTGCAGCCGGACCCTCTGCCAGTGACGAACCGGTTCTCGGGCGCTTTCAAGCAGCCGGAGCTCGCACTCGAAACACCGCGTGGCCCTGTAGACGCCTTTTGCGCAGAGGACGTCTCCCCGTGACAGTTCTTCCGAAGAAATACCGGCTATGCTCACGGCGACCCTCTGACCGGCCCATGCTGTCTGGACCCCGGTGCCGTGAACCTGGACGCTGCGGACCCTGCCTTCGCGGCCTGAGGGTAGAGCTGCGGTTTCCATGCCGACGGATATTTCTCCCCTGTAGGCCGTACCTGTGACCACGACTCCGAAGCCCGCCACCGGGAATGTCCGGTCAATCGGAAGGAAAAACGGACCTTTCCTGGGCCTCGGGCGGATTCTGTTCACGAGATTCCCGAGTTCCTCCCTGAGAAGGGAAAGGTTCGTTCCCGAAATTGCGGAAACGGGTATTACCGGTTTTCCCTCCAGAAAGGAACCGCGAAGGAACTCACGGACATCCTCGAGGGCGAGCTCCAGGAAATCCTCGTCGACAGAATCCGCTTTCGTCACTGCGACAAGCCCATCCTTTACACCGAGGATTTTTAGTATCTCGAGATGTTCCCTTGTCTGAGGCATTACCCCCTCGTCGGCGGCCACCACAAGGAGCACGCCGTCAATTCCCGAGGCACCGGCCACCATCTGGCGGATAAAACGCTCATGGCCGGGGACATCCACAATGCTTACAATTCTTCCGTCGTCGAGGACGAGGGGGGCGAATCCGAGCTCTATGGTTATTCCCCGTTTTTTTTCCTCGCTGAGGCGGTCGCAGTCGATGCCCGTAAGCGCTTTTACAAGGGTTGTCTTTCCGTGGTCGATATGTCCTGCCGTACCGAGCACAAGGGATATTTCCCGGTGGTCCACGGCGTCACCTCCCGGAAGCGACTGCCCTGAAGGCATCGCAGATTTTTTCTTCGTCTCCCGGAAGGAGAGTCCGGACGTGCAGGAGGACCATATTGTCCTTTGCTCCAGCAATGACGGGAACGGGAAGGGATCGCAGTAAAGAGAGAATGGTGCCGGCGCTCCCCAGGGATTCCATGACAATTCCTACAGCCCATCCCGGAAGCCGTTCCGCCGGGAAAGCGCCTCCGCCCACGGCGTCATCAGCTTCCGCCAGGGAAACGGTGCCTGCCGGGAGAATCATTTTCAGTTTATTCGAGAGCCTCCGGGCTTTTTTCCGGAGGGAGTCCCCTGTTTCATTCAGCATGGCGAGGGTCGGAATCCTGAGATGTCTTCCTGAAAGATAAAGGCGGAGCGTAGCTTCAAAGGCGGCGAGAGTCATCTTGTCAACTCTCAGTGCCCTCAGAAGGGGGTAATTTCGCAGCCTGTCCACAACCTCTTTTTTGCCGGCCAATCCTCCGATCTGGGGGCCGCCGAGCATTTTATCCCCTGAAAAAGTCACAAGGTCCACTCCCTCGTCGATGCATGAGGAGACCGTCGGCTCCCCTTTCAGGCCGAAGGAGGCCATGTCGATGAGGGTCCCGCTCCCCAAGTCTTCGAGAAAAAGGAGCCCCTTTTCTTTGGCGAGACCGGCAAGCTCATTCCTCGGAACCGAGGAGGTAAAACCCTCCATCCGAAAATTCGATGGGTGAACTTTCAGAAGGGCTGCCGTGTTATCCGTCACCGCGTTTCCATAATCCCTCAGGTGGGTTCTGTTCGTGGATCCCACCTCCACGAGGCGGGCCCCGGAAAAGGCCATTATGTCGGGAATACGGAAGGACCCGCCTATTTCTACGAGTTCACCCCGGGAGACGATCACTTCTTTTCCTGCGCACAGCCCCGCCAGCATGAGAAGGACCGCCCCTGCGTTGTTGTTGACCGCAAGTCCTGCCTCCGCTCCAGTGATTTCCTTCAGGAGCCATTCAATGTGGTCGCTCCGGTGCCCCCGCTTGCCTTCGGAAAGATCGTATTCCAGAGTGCTGTACCTGTCAGCCACGGCCAGAACCGCATGGCCGGCCTCGGAGGCCAGGCATGACCTGCCCAGGTTCGTGTGAATGACTACACCCGTTGCGTTCACAACCGGCCTGAGAGTCCCACCGGATCTGGCGGCAAGTACGGGAAGAGCAAGTTTAAGGACTGATTCCGCTGAAGGCTCGGCCCCCTCGCCTTCAAGTATTTTTTTTCTAAGGATGTCAAGGGCCTCGCCAAGGACCGTCTTCACAGCTTCCCGGCCCATGTTATCCAGAAAGGGCTCCATGCCCGGCATGCCGAGAAGGCAGTCCATGGCGGGAAGCGCACGGAGTCTGTTTTTTTCTGTAGCCTGTGCCTTCATGAAAGAAACATCACCTTTCTCCGGAGAAAAGAAATATAAACCCCGGCATCAGAAAAGGCCGGGAGGCGGCAAAATACTTTGCTCCCGGCCATATTCTACCCTATAATATCAGGCAGTACGAATCAGGATTTTCAAAACACTTCGGGGAGGCGACAGTATGGCGAAGATCGACGCCAGGGGCAAAAGCTGCCCCCAGCCGGTCATGATGACCAAAACGCATGTGGATTCTGGAGAGAAGGAACTCGAGGTCTACCTCGACAATGCGGTGTCCGCATCCAATGTCCAGCGTTTTCTTGAAAAAAACGGGTTTCGGGTTCAGATCATAGACGAAGACGGAACCATTACCATCAGGGGAACGAAAAACGCCTGGGCAACAGACCCGGGGCAGGCAACGGAGGAGCAGGAAAAGATTTTGCAGAATGCGGCCGTCCTGATCACCGACAGTGTTATCGGGGGAGGAGACCAGGTCCTGGGGGAAGTGCTCATGAAGGGGTTCCTCGGCACCCTATCCCAGCTCTCAAACCCGCCGTCGGTGGTGGCGCTCATGAACGAGGGCGTCAAGCTCGCCCTGAAAAACACGTCGTCCTGCGACCATCTCTCCGCTCTTCGGAAGAAGGGAACCAGAATCCTCGTCTGCGGCACCTGCACCAACCATTTCGGCATCACGGCGGACATCGGGGCGGGAGTAATCTCCAACATGTTCGAGATTACGGAAGCCCTGCTTTCCGCGGAGAAGCAGCTTACCGTCTGAAGAGACCTGCTTTCATGCCTCCCCTTCCCTGAAGGGGAGGCATGAAAGCAGGTGCTCCGCCAGGAAAGAAAGAGCTTCTCCGGTGCTTTTGTCAGGGGAAAGAAACGTCATAAGCCGTTCCTCAGCCGGGAGATAGGCCACGTGGACCTCGCTGTCGAGGATATCCTGTTCAGCTCTCGGGGCGTCTTCGTCGAAAAGAAGCATCCATCCCGGCGTCGTGATCCCCACCAGAGTCCAGTCCGTCCCGGGATAGGTATGGTGAATCACACCGCTGAAGTTTCTCCCCGAACGGGAGACGATCCTGCCGCTGATCCACCGGGCACGCTCCTCCATAGAGTCCGCTGCGATAAGAAGGGATCCCCCTTCCTCATCCAGGGAAACATAGACCCTCGACAGAGGAAGGAGTGATCCCCCGCTGAACCCGTTTCCCCCCTCCATACCATCCATGAAGGAAAGGCCTCCCCTCAGGGAGTCGGAGACATTCACCGCATACCCCTTTACGGGGCGCGAAGGCGAAAACCTCGCGAGACACATCAGCACGTCTTCCACCACGTAATCTTCCCCTGAACCAAAGCGGATCATTCCATATTCCACAGGAGCAGCCCCTTTCATTTTTCTCAGACGATCAGGCTCCAGAGGGCGTTTGCGACCCTCATCCCTTTCGGTGTCAGCGAAAGGCTGCCCGGGTTTTCCGAAAGGCAGTCGCCGGGAGCTTCCCGCCTGAGGGTGTCCAGAATGCTGTCAAGTACCGCCTGACCGTATTTGTGCGAAAAAGTATCGAAAGATATGCCCCATTTTGTACGGAGCAAAAGCACTGCGGCTTCCCTGGCAGCCTTCTCCCCGGAAACCGACTCGATTTCCGCCACGCTCCCCCCCTGCTCCCGCACGGAGGAAGCATACCCCTCCAGGCTGTCTTCATTCCGGTACCGTTTCTCCCCGAGGAAACCCCAGGCTCCGGCTCCAAGCCCCAGAACGGGATCTCTCCGCCAGTATGCGGTGTTGTGACGGCTGTGGAGTCCGGGGCGGGAAAAACTGGCGATTTCGTACTGGCTGAAGCCTTTCCGCGGAAGATACCACTGGCTCCACCTGTAAAAGGGATATCCTTCAGCCATTCCCGAAGGAGGGGAGGAATGCCATCGACATCCTTCGTCAATGCTCAGCTGGTAGATGGAGATGTGCCCCGCTCCAAGTTCAAGAGCCGTCTTCACAGAAGATGCCCAGGAGCGGAGCGTCTGATTCCGCAGCCCGAACATCAGGTCGGTGCTGACGGAAAAACCCTCCCGTACCGCTGTCCGGACGGCTTTGCGTGCTTTTGAGGCATCATGGGGGCGTCCGAGCCAGAGAAGATCCCTGTCAAAAAAACTCTGGACACCGATACTCACCCTAGAAACCCGCCCTTTCCTCCAGGCTGCGGCATGCCTTTCCGTAAAAGATTCCGGATTCGCTTCCACGGTAATTTCCGCGGTCGGTGAAATGGGAATGTTCTCACCTATGAACGACAGCAGGTCATCCCACTGATCCGGTGTGAGCATGGTGGGTGTGCCGCCTCCGAAGTAGAGGGTGGACGCTTCGGATCCCTCTCGGAGGAAAGACCGGTAGAAGAGGATCTCCTTTTTCAGAAGGTCCAGGTACTTTTCACACTCACCGGGTGTGGTCGGAACGCTGAAAAAGGAACAGTAGGGACACTTCCGCAGGCAGAAGGGAATATGAAAATAGATCGAAAAGAACCCGGAAAGTGTTCCCAGCGAAGAACCGATCTCTTCCGACAAAGGGCTATTTTTCCTCATCCTCTTCCACCTGAAGAAATGCGAGGAATGCCTCCTGGGGAATGGAGACCTTGCCGATCTGTTTCATCCGTTTCTTTCCTTCCTTCTGCTTTTCAAGAAGCTTCCTCTTCCTGGTGATATCTCCCCCGTAGCATTTTGCGAGAACGTCCTTACGAAGGGCCTTCACATTCTGGCGCACGATGACCTTCTTCCCCACGGAGGCCTGGATGGGAACCTCGAAGAGCTGGCTGGGGATGAGTTCCTTGAGCTTCCTCACGGCAGCCTGTCCCCTGTAATAGGCTGAATCCCTGTGGCAGATGAAGGAAAAGGCGTCCGCGGCTTCGCCGTTCACAAGCACGTCCACTCTCACGAGATCCGCCGCTTTCAGGCCGGAGAATTCGTAGTCAAGGGATGCATACCCTCTCGTCTGGGATTTGAGCTTGTCATGAAAGTCAATGATGAATTCTGCCAGGGGAAGTTCATACACCAGCCGTACCCTGTCCGGAGCAAGGTAATCCATGGAAATGTAGGTGCCCCGCTTGTCCTGGCAGAGTTTCATTACCTTTCCGACATATTCCGTGGGAACGAAAAGGGAAATCTTGATGACCGGTTCACGAACTTCCTGGATGTCGCCGAGTTCGGGAAAATCGGAAGGCCTGTGAGCCTCGATGATTCCTCCGTCCTTCGTCACTACTTCGTAGACCACGTTAGGGGCCGTGGCCACAAGATCCACCCCGAACTCCCTCCGGAGCCTTTCCTTGGAAACGTCCATGTGCAGGAGGCCGAGAAAACCGCACCGGAAACCGAAACCGAGCGCCACGGATGTTTCAGGCTCGAAATTGATGGATGAATCATTGAGGGTCAGCTTTTCCAGGGCATCCCTGAGTTGGGGGTAATCGTCCCGCTCAACGGGGTAAAACCCGCAGAAGACCACCGGCTTGACCTTGCGGTAACCTGGCAAAGGCAAGGCGGCCGGCCTGCTGTTGTCCGTTATTGTATCGCCTGTGTGGGCTTCCGCCACTGTTTTTATATTGGAGACCACATAGCCGACCTCTCCGGCTGCAAGCTCATCGCAGGGCTGGAAGCCCGGACGGAACACCCCCACTTCCTCCACGGGGAAGACCCCTCCGGTCGCCATGAAACGGATGGTTTGTCCTGCACGGATCCTGCCGTTGACCACGCGGACATAACAGATGACACCCTTGTAATTGTCGTAGATGGAATCGAAAATCATCGCCTGGAGAGGAGCGTCACGGTCGCCCAAAGGAGTGGGAACTTTTTCCACGACCCGTTCCAGGATGTCATCAATCCCCCACCCCTCCTTTGCACTGGCGAGGATGACGTTGTCACAGTCAAGGCCCACCACGTCCTCGATTTCCCTGATCACGTAGTCCGGCCGGGAAGACGGAAGGTCGATCTTGTTGATCACCGGAATGATCTCAAGCCCCTGGTCAACTGCCATGTAGGCGTTTGCCAGTGTCTGGGCCTCCACTCCCTGGGTAGCGTCCACTACCAGCAGCGCTCCTTCACAGGCGGCAAGGGACCGGGAAACCTCGTAGCCGAAGTCAACGTGTCCCGGGGTATCTATCAGGTTGAGAACGTATTCCCTGCCGTCCCTGGCCGTATAGTTCATCTTCACCGGAACGAGCTTGATGGTTATGCCCCGTTCCCGTTCAAGGTCGAGAGAGTCGAGAATCTGCTGCTTCATGTCCCTCAGGCCGATGGTGTTTGTCTTCTCGAGAAGACGGTCGGCAAGGGTTGATTTGCCGTGGTCAATGTGGGCGATGATGCAAAAGTTGCGTATGTACTGCTGTTCCATGCTGTTCTCCTTCCAAAAGTGCCAAAATCTCCTTTAATCAAAGAGGTGTGCGTTTCCCGGATCCAGGAGATCGTTTCTGCTGTTCAGATTGTCGAAAGATTTTTTGTAGCCGGGAAGATGGGAAAAATGCCCTTCATCCACAGCAGTTACCTTCACCGAGTCATAAAAAGACGTGATCTTCCGTTCTCCCGAGCGAACCGCCCTTTCGATTGCCGGTATGCATTCCCTGTCGTAAAAAGCGTGGAGAGGTTCAAAATATCCGCCTATTCTCGGCACGATCGCATAGGTGTCATCCTCGCAGCGGCGCCACAGGGTTTTAACCACGGGCTCGGATATCCAGGGCATGTCACAGGCACAGACGAAAGACCACTTCAGGGAAGCCTGCTTCAATCCCTCCAGGATGCCGCCGAGGGGTCCGCCCTCTTCCTGCTTGTCTTCCACGAGACGCAGGCCGTACTGAGAGATTATACCCGAGAGCATGGCGGAAACATACGGTGTTTGTCTCGGCGCTATGGAAAGCAGTATTTCCGCCGAAAATCGGGACACTTTCCTGAGCACCTTCAGAACGAGGGGAACAGAGTTGATCTCGACAAACAGTTTTTCTCCACCCATCCGCCGGCCGTAACCGCCGGCAAGGACAATGACCGATACGGGAAACTCTTCCAGCGGCTTCATTTTTCGGGAGATCTCCTTTTATTGACATTTTTGGCATTCTAGTAAATAATGTGAGCACATCACTCAGCGGAGGTGCCCCATGGAAAAAAAAGAGTTCCTGTACGATGGAAAGGCGAAAAAAGTCTGGACCACTGACGATCCTTCAGTGTACGTCGTGGAATATAAAAATTCCCTCACGGCCTTTAACGCACTGAAAAAAGATTCCATCGAAGGCAAGGGAAGGCTCAACAACCTCATCAGCTCGGCTCTGTTCGAGTACCTGGGGAAAAAAGGCGTTCCCACCCATTTTATCCGCAGGATCGACGATCTCCAGCAGCTTGTCCGAAAGGTCACCATCATCCCCATCGAGGTCGTGGTGAGGAACATTACCACCGGAACCCTCTGCAAACGTCTCGGTGTCGAGGAAGGCAAGGTGCTTCCCCGCCCCCTGGTTGAACTCTACCTGAAGGACGACGCCCTTGGGGATCCGATCATAACGGAAGACCATGCCCTTCTTTTCGGCTGGTCGACCCCTGAGCAGTTAAATAAAATAAAGGAAATAACCCTCAAGGTCAATTCTCTTCTCTCCGAATATTTCCTCGCTCTCGGGATCATCCTGGTGGACTTCAAGCTCGAGTTCGGTATCGACACGGAAGGAAACCTTCTTCTCGCAGACGAAATTTCTCCCGATACCTGCCGTTTCTGGGACAGGGACACCAAAAACCGCCTCGACAAAGACCGTTTCCGTAAAGATCTCGGTGACGTTCTGGGAGCCTACGAAGAAATCTGGAGACGGGTATCCTCCGCGGGGGCCTTGTGATGCTCCACCACGTCCATGTTTTTGTACAGCTCAAGGACGGAGTTCTCGATATTCAGGGAAAGGCCGTGGCCAATTCTCTTGTATCCCTCGGCCACGAATCCCTTGAATCCGCAAAGGTCGGGAAGTACATTCAGCTCTGGATCGACGCCGATTCCCCGGCCGACGCCAGGAAAGAGGCGGAAAAGATGTGCGATGATCTTCTGGTCAACCCCATAATCGAACAGTACCGCATCGAAGTGGAGGGAGAGTAGGTGAGGACCTCTGTTGTCATTTTCCCGGGAAGCAACTGTGACCAGGACGTCATTCACTCCGTCCGGGATACTCTCGGATGCGAAGTGAATGCCGTCTGGCACAGGGAAGAACGGATCCCGGAAGGGACAGATCTCGTCATTCTTCCGGGCGGTTTTTCCTATGGGGATTACCTGAGAAGCGGCGCCATAGCGGCCCGTTCCCCCGTCATGGGGGCGGTAAGGGAACACGCCGAACGGGGGGCGCTCGTCCTTGGCATCTGCAACGGATTCCAGATACTGACTGAATCCCGCCTTCTTCCGGGAGTGCTGCTGCCCAATAAAACTCTTTCTTTTATCTGCAGGTCCTGCTTTTTGTCGGTGGAAAACACGGAAACTCCCTTTACCTGCCTCTTCGAAAAAGGACAGGTGGTGCAGTTTCCCATCGCCCACGGGGACGGCCTTTTCTTTCTTCCCGCTGACGAGCTTGAAGACCTCGAAAACAGAGGGGGAACGGTGTTCCGTTATGTCTCTCCCCGTGGCGACGGGGGAGACGAGTGGAATCCCAACGGATCAGTGAACAACATCGCGGGCATCGTCAATCCGCAGGGCAATGTTCTCGGACTTATGCCCCACCCCGAAAGGGCATGCGAGGCTATTCTCGGAGGAGAGGACGGCCGGCTTTTCTGGCGGTCCGTCGCTTCTTTCCTTGAGAAAGGAAGCAGGCGTCATGGACTTCAGTAAATACGGCATCAGGAAGGAAGAATTCGCCGTCGCCGAAGCCGCCCTGGGAAGGGAACCCAATGAATGTGAACTCAGGATCCTCGGGGTAATGTGGTCTGAACACTGCAGCTATAAGTCCACGAAACACCTTCTGAAGCATTTTCCCGTCAGGGGACCGAAAGTAGTCCTCGGACCCGGCGAAAACGCGGGAATCGTCGACCTCGGGGATGGCCTGGGAGCGGCGTTCAAGGCGGAAAGCCACAACCACCCGTCCGCCGTTGCGCCCTACCAGGGAGCAGCCACTGGAGTGGGCGGCATCATACGGGATATCCTCGCCCTGGGAGCCAGGCCGCTTGCCTCCATGGACGGTCTCTTTTTCGGCGATATTGACAACCGGAGAACGGGGCATCTTTCCGCAGGAATCGTGAAGGGCGTTGGAGACTACGGGAATGCCGTGGGCGTCCCCACCGTCGGAGGGAAAACAGCCTACGACTCATGCTACAACGAAAACCCCCTTCTCAACGCCTTTTGCATCGGTCTCGTCGAGCTGGATAAAATTGTCAGTTCCCAGACTGCCCGTCCGGGGCAGCTCGTGGTTCTTCTCGGCTCTAAAACGGGCCGTGACGGCATTGCCGGAGCCGCTTTCGCATCGGCGGAACTTTCGGAGGACGCGAAGGAAAGCAGGCCTTCCATACAGATCGGCGACCCCTTCGCGGAAAAAATGCTTATCGAGGCATGCCTTGAACTGAAGGAGAAAAATCTCATCGTCAGTATGCAGGATATGGGTGCGGCAGGAATTACATCATCCTCGAGCGAGGTGGCGGCAAAGAGCGGTGTCGGCATGAAACTCCACTTCGACAGGGTGCCTCTTCGGGCTGCGGACATGGAGCCATGGGAGATCGCTCTTTCCGAATCCCAGGAAAGAATGCTGCTCATCATCGACCCGGAGCACATGGAAGACGTCTCCTCGGTTGCGCGGAAATGGGAACTTGACTGCGCGGTCATCGGTGAAACCGAGGAGGGGGATGACTACTCCATTTTCTTCCACGGAGAAAAAGTCGCCTCCCTTCCCGTCTCGCTCATCGGGGACAGGTGCCCTCCTATTCACTGGCCGTCGGAAAGGCCGGCGGATTTCGAAACAAGATGGAATTTCGATCTGGACGGGCTCACCGCTCCGGGAGACTGGAATACAACGCTGCTTTCCCTCCTCGGGAACCCTTCCATGTCCCCCAAACACTGGATTTTCGATCAGTACGACTCCATGGTGCAGCTCAATACGGTAAGGGGGCCGGGACATCCGGTGAGCGTCCTCAGAATCAAGGGAAGAGATTCTCTTATCGCCCTGGTTTTCGACGCGGACCCATGGAAATGCGGTCTCGATCCTTTCAGGGGGGGAGCGGAAACGGTCGCGCGGACCGTTCGTGCCCTTTCGGTTGCGGGGGCTGAGCCCCTCGGGCTGACGGACTGCCTCAATTTCCCGTCTCCGGAGGTTCCCGGGCAATACTGGGCCCTGGAAGAATGCATCAAGGGCATGGCGGCGGCGTGCGAAGCCCTTGGCTGCCCCGTGGTCTCAGGGAACGTCAGCCTTTACAACGAAACGAAATCCGGAGCTATACTGCCCACTCCCGTGGTGGGAACGGTGGGGCTCATTCCTTCCCCCGAAGATTGTCTTCCCTCCGGTGCCTGGGAAGAAGGGGACGTCCTCTTCCTCGTGGGCCCCTGTAACGCTTCTCTCGCAGGCAGCCTGTACATCCGGTCCCTTGGGCTGCCGGAGTCTGGGCGGCCTCTCGAATTCTCCGGTGAGGCCGAGAAGGATTTTTCCGAAAGAGCTGTCGGAACGGCTCGTGCAAAAGCAGCACGAAGCGGGCGGGCTCTCGCCGGAGGAGGGCTTGCCGCCGCCCTGGCGAAAGACTCCGCTGAAAGCGGCCTCGGGGCACGAATCACCCTCGGGATCCCCACAAGAAAAGACGTGGTTCTCTTCGGCGAAGGAGGAGCTCGAGCGCTGTATGCCGTTCCCATGGCCAGGGTACCTCTCTTCAAAGTCATCTGGAGCGGCTATCCCTGTCTTGAGCTGGGGCGGGCAGGCGGCGACAGCCTATCAGTCGAGGGAGCCTTCAGCCTGACGGTTGCCCGTATACAGGAAATATGGAGGAATAACTGAATGTGCGGTATTTTCGGTGCCTACTCACCCATGGGGGGAAAAGTCCTCGAGGACGTTTACCTGGGCCTCTACGCCCTCCAGCACAGAGGCCAGGAAGCGGCGGGTGTGGCCTGGGTCAATTCCCAAGGCCGGATTTCCTCGATCAAGGGAGCCGGGCTGGTCCACCTTGCCCTGAACCAGGCGGAACTTGCAGCCGTCGAGACATCGTGCGCCATCGGGCATGTCAGGTACTCTACGGCTGGAGGACCTGATTTGGCCAATGCCCAGCCGCTTACCGCGAGTACTTCGAAAACGTCTCTCGCGGTGGCTCACAACGGCAACCTGACCAATGCCGGCGGGATCAAGCTCTTCCTTGAAAACCGGGGCGCCATTTTCCATTCAGCCACGGATACGGAGGTCATCCTCCACCTCATGGCCCACCAGCCCCACAAAGAATCCCTGGACGCATTGCTGGATTCTCTCGCCAGGCTGAGGGGGGCTTACTCACTTGCCATGCTGGTAGGCCAGGACCTCGTGGCAGCCAGGGACCCCTGGGGATTCCGGCCGCTCGTCATAGGGAAGCGGGACGACGTGTTCTACGTCTCCTCCGAAACCTGCGCCCTGAACCTTGTAGGCGCATCGGTGGTACGGGAAGTGGAACCCGGAGAGGTGGTCATTTTCGGCCTGAACGGTATGGATTCCATCCCCATTCCGGTGGACGTGAAGCGCCGGTATGGATGTGCCTTCGAGTTCGTCTATTTTGCCAGGCCGGACAGCGTCATCAGCGGTCGTTCTGTCTACGAAGTCAGGAAAGAACTTGGAAGAAAGCTTGCCGACCGGGCGCCCTGCCCCGAAGCCCATATCGCCACGGGAATGCCGGACAGCGGAACCATCGCCGCCCTCGGCTATGCGGAAAAAAGCGGCATCCCCTACGAGCAGACCGTGGTCAGGAACAGGTATGTCGGCAGGACCTTCATCGAACCCACCCGGAGGGTCCGGGAACTCGGCGTGAGAATCAAGCTCAACCCCATCACGGAGATACTCTCTGGAAAGAACGTCGCTGTGGTGGACGACTCCATCGTCCGTGGAACCACGTGCCAGAGGATGATCTCCATGATAAAGGCATGCGGCGCAAACCAGGTTCATGTCAGGATTTCGTCTCCACCGGTGCGGTTCCCCTGCTACTACGGCATCGATACGCCGACGAGGGTGGAGCTTGCGGCGGCCCGGATGAATCTCCGGCAGCTCGAACGGGAAGTGGGGGCGGATTCCCTCTCCTACATCACAGAAGAGGACCTCATCGAAGCGATCGGCCTTCCCAGCGGCGATGTCTGCACGGCCTGCTTTTCCGGCCAATATATGGAGGGAGGAGAAGACCATGAACCTGAACTATAGGGACGCGGGGGTGGACATTCTCCTTGCGGACCAATGGGTAGAGACCATCAGGAATATCGTCCGGTCCATGCCGCCCGCCCCGAACGTGCTCGGGGGCATAGGGGGATTCAGCGGCCTCTACAGGCTGCCCGGGGGTCTTGTACTGGCGGGTTGCTGCGACGGCGTGGGAACGAAGATCGAAGTGGCCAAGGCAGCGGGAAAGTTTGACGGGATCGGCCAAGATCTGGTGGCCATGAATGTGAACGATCTTGTCACCTGCGGTGCTCGGCCCCTCTTCTTCCTCGACTACATCGCCTGCGGAAGGCTGAAACCAGAGATTCTCGGCCCCATCGTGGAAAGCGCCGCCAGGGCCTGCCGGGACAGCGGATGCGTCCTCCTCGGCGGGGAAACTGCGGAAATGCCCGGTACCTACGGCGAAGACGGGTTGGATCTTGCTGGTTTTTCCGTCGGCATGCTCCGGGAGGATGAAATTATCGACGGAAGCCGGATTGCCCCGGGCGACGCCGTGGTGGGCATCCCGAGTTCGGGAGTTCATAGCAACGGCTTTTCTCTTGTCCGGAAGGCTCTTTTCTCGTCCGAAAATCCCTGCGGCCTTTCCGACACGCCGGAAATCCTTGAGAGAAAAACTCTCGGTGAGAGCCTTCTCGTTCCCACCAGACTATATGTCTCCGTCGCCCTCGAGGCGGCCCGGTCGGGGCTTGTGGGGGGCATGGCCCACATCACCGGCGGAGGACTCTATGACAACATCCGGCGGGTCATTCCCGGCGGTCTTTCCCTTGCTATAGACTACGAAGCCTGGCCCCGCCCCCCCATATTTTCCCTTCTTCGGGACCATGGAATCGACGAAATCGAAATGCGCAGGGTGTTCAACCTTGGCATCGGCTTTGCCTTTATCGTCCGGGAAGAGAAGCTCCCCGAGTTTCTTTCCCTTCTCGAGGGCCTGGGAGAAAAGGGGTATGTCATCGGCGGGGTTTCAGCATGACATCCTTTGCCGTCCTCATCTCCGGACGGGGAACAAATATGGCGGCTATCGCCCGTGCTGCCTCCCAGGGAAAGATCGAAGCCCGGCTCGAGTTTGTCGCGAGCGACAACCCGAAGGCGGCCGGACTGAAAATCGCCGGGGAAATGGGGTACCCGACGGAAATCCTCGACTACGGGAAGGAGGGGAGATCGGGTGCCGAACGGCAGCTCGCCGGCCTCTGCTCCCTGAAAAGGGTGGAGTGGATCGTTCTCGCGGGCTTCATGCGCATCCTCTCTCCTGAATTCGTTGCCGCCCACAGAGGTCGCATCGTGAATATCCATCCCTCTCTTCTTCCCTCTTTTCCCGGCAGGGACGGCATCGGGGATGCGTGGAAGTACGGGGTCAAAATTACCGGAGTAACGGTCCACTTGGTGGATCAAGGCATCGATTCCGGCCCCATACTGGCCCAGAAGGCAGTTCCCGTCCGCCCCTCCGATACCCTCGAATCCCTGGAGAAACGAATCCACAGGGCGGAGCACGGACTCTACTGGAAAACCCTCGCGGCGCTTTTTTCCGGCGCCTCCGTATCTGAAAGGAGCTGAAACAATGAAAGGCAACAAAGCGCTTCTCTCCGTTTTCGACAAGACAGGGATTGTCCCGTTCGCGGAAGAACTTGTCTCCCTGGGCTGGGAACTGCTTTCCAGTTCCGGAACGGCCGATCATCTCAGGAAGGCCGGCCTGCCCGTCACAGAGGTTTCCGACGTCACCGGGTACCCCCATATTCTCGGGGGCAGAGTGAAAACGCTCCACCCCCTCGTCTTCGGAGGAATTCTCGCCCGGAGAGACGCGGCTGAGGACATGAAAGAGACAGAGCAGTTCGGCATTCCCCTGCTCGACATGATCGTCTGCAACCTTTACCCCTTCGAGGAGACGGCCCGGCGCTCTCCTGAACTGGAAGAGCTTCTCGAGAACATCGATATCGGCGGAGTCTCCCTGCTGAGAGCCGCAGCCAAAAACTACCGGCAGGTCGTCGTGCTTACTGACCCGGCCGATTACGGCAGCACCGTCGCCGAACTCCGTTCCGAAGGGGATGTTTCCCAGGAAACAAGGCTGATGCTGGCATTAAAGGCCTTTCGCTCCACTTCGGCCTATGATGCCGCCATCGTCGACGGACTCTCTGAAGTGACGGGGGCAGCCCTCTCACATCTTCCGGAAAAAATGTCCCTGGCGTTTGTAAAGAAACAGGACCTCCGGTACGGCGAAAACCCCCACCAGGAAGCGTCCCTTTACCTGCCACCCCTGGCGGATCTGCCGTGGGAACAGATCTCCGGCAAGCCCCTATCCTACAACAATATTCTCGACGCAGACTGCGCCATGAGAGGGTCCGCCCTTCTCCAGGACTGCTGCGGAGCCCTGGTGGTCAAACATACCACACCCTGCGGCATGGCCTGCGGTTCCTCTCCGCGGGAGGCCTACGAGAAAGCGGTGGGATGCGACCCTGTTTCCGCCTTCGGCGGAGTGGTGGGCATATCGAAAAAACTGGACATGGAAACGGTACTCGCCATAGCTGACAGGTTCACCGAGGTGCTCCTCGCCCCTGATTACGACGAAGAAACGGTAGAAATCCTGAAGGAAAAGAAACCTTCCCTCAGGGTGCTCCGCTGGAAGGGCGGCAGGGTGTCTCCGATGCAGTTCACAGGAACCTGGAGCGGCCTCCTGGTACAGCAGGACAGCCTTCCACCCCTTCCCCTTCCCGATAAGGGCGAATGGATAGGAAAACCGCGGCCGGATCTCTGGGAAGACATTCTCTTTGCCTGGAAAGTGGCGGCACTGTCCAAGAGCAACGCCATCTCCATCGTGAAGAACCGGGAGGCGGTGGGTATAGGAAGAGGCTTCTGCAGCAGGCTGCATGCCGTTGATTTTGCGGTGAGGCAAGCGGGAGAAAAGGCACGGGGAGCAGTCATGGGCTCTGATGCCTTCTTCCCCTTTTCCGACTGTATCAAGGCGGCTGCGGACGCCGGTATCGAGGCAATCATCCAGCCCGGCGGATCGATACGGGATAGCGAAGTCTTCTCGTTAGCCGAAAAGCTCGGCATTTCCATGTTCATCAGCGGATGGCGCGCGTTCCGGCATTGAAGAGGCGGGGAGAATGAAAAACGTTCTGGTTGTCGGCAGTGGAGCCAGGGAACACGCCATCGTGTGGGCCCTCTCGAAATCGGGGGCCGTGGGGACCATTCATGCAGCTCCGGGAAATGCGGGCATGGCTTCTATCGCCGTTCTCCACCCTTCCGCAGGCCCTACCGCCGGGGAGCTTCTTCCCGTTATTCGGGCTCATTCCATCAGCCTCGTGGTCATCGGTCCGGAAGGTCCTCTTGTCGCCGGTCTCGCAGATGACCTCCGGAATGAGGGGCTTTCAGTATTCGGCCCCGGAAAGGCCGGAGCAATGCTCGAAGGCAGCAAGCTCCACGCCAAGAAATTTCTGGGGAGGCACGGCATCCCCACGGCGCCGTGGGATCTTTGCTCAACCGTGGGGGAAGTGCGGGCAGCCCTTGAAAAACGCCGTCCTCCCTTTATAGTCAAAGCCGACGGCTTGGCCGCAGGCAAGGGCGTGGTTATCGCTTCTTCCATGGAGGAAGCGATACAGGCCGCCCGGGGGATGATCGAAGATGGCATCCTCGGAGAATCAGGAAGAAAGGTCATCATTGAGGATGCCCTGGAAGGAGAGGAACTGACTATTCTCGCCGTCACCGACGGCCGGACCTGGAGGATGCTTCCCCCGAGCCAGGACCATAAAAGAGTGTTCGACGGGGATAAAGGCCCGAATACGGGTGGAATGGGTGCCTTTTCCCCTGTGCCGTGGGTTGATTCGTCCCTTGCCGACAGGATCAGGAACCTGATTCTCGAGCCGACGTTCCGGGGCCTTCGGGATGACGGCATCTCCTACTGCGGCGTACTCTACGCGGGATTGATGATCGGCCCGGACAGGATGCCCAGGGTCATCGAGTACAATGTCCGGTTCGGAGACCCTGAAGCCCAGGTGGTGCTGCCTCTTCTCGAGGATGATTTCGGGGAGATGATCATCGCATGCTGTGAAGGACGGCTGAGCGAATTTTCATACCGTGACCCCGTTCGTTGGGCCGCCGATGTGGTTCTGGCTTCCGGAGGATATCCCGGGCCATTCGAAAAGGGGAAAAGAATCGCGGGCCTCGACGAAGCATCCGGAATGACGGATTTCCTCGTTTTCCACGGAGGCACCGCCCTGGACCCGGAAGGTCGTTTTGTCACCTCCGGCGGCAGGGTACTCAGCGCCGTAGGCTTGGGGAATACCCTGGAGGAGGCTATTGCAAAGGCGTACGAGGGAGCTTCCCGGATCACGTTTCAAAACATGCACTGCAGAAAGGACATAGGCCGAAAGGCATTCAGGTAAAGGAGGAACTGCACAATGAGAGATGAAGAGAAAACAGCACCCGAAATCGGCATTCTGCTCGGATCGAAATCCGACCTCGACCTTGTGAAGAAGGTTGAGGACGTCTTCACCTTCTTCGGCGTGACGTGGGAAATTACCGTTGCGTCGGCCCACAGGACCCCGGAGGATGTGGCACGATACGCCTCCAGGGCGAGAGAACGGGGCATACAGGTCCTGGTTGCGGCAGCGGGGCTTTCCGCCGCCCTTCCCGGGGTGGTGGCCGCCCATACTACCCTTCCCGTGGTAGGAATTCCGGTGAATGCCGGGTCCGTGGGAGGGATTGACGCCCTGCTGGCAGTGACCCAGATGCCTCCCGGCGTTCCCGTTGCCTCGGTGGGAATCGACGGGGTAAAGAACGCCGCCCTTTTCGCCGTAAGGATTCTTGGTCTCCACCGGGACGATATCGCGGCCAAGCTCGAGGAATGGTCCGAAAAGGGAAAGGAAGCGGTCCGTTCGGTGAGGAAAGATCTCGGCGGTCTCCCCTGCCCCTCTGAAGACGTCTTTTCCTGACAAATCTCTTTTGCGGCTGCATTCAAAAAAACCGGAGTCTCCCTTCGAAGGGAAGACCCCGGTTTTTTGATTGCCGTCCCTGTTACTGGGCGGGAATCTCGATGGCTTCCTTTGACTCGTGGACCTGCCTCCAGGTCTTTATGGGAAGTCCCCAGATCTTGATGAAACCTACGGCGGCGCTGTGATCAAAAGCGTCTCCCTCCGAATAGGTGGCGAGGGCATGGCTGTAGATGGAATCCACGGACTTCATGCCTCTCACTACGGCTTCTCCCTTGTACAGCCTGACTTTAACAAGCCCGGAAACGTACTCCTGGGTCGTTTCGATAAAGGAGTTGATGGCGTCTTTCAGGGGAGAGAACCAGTAGCCTTCATAGGTCAGCTCGCTGAACTTGATTTCCAGTTCTTTCTTTGCCGCAATGACCTTCTTGTCAAGAGTCAGGGTCTCAAGGGCCCGGTGGGCGTTGATCAGAGTAACAGCCGCCGGGCATTCATAGACCTCCCTGCTCTTGAACCCCACAAGCCGGTCTTCCAGCATATCGATCCTTCCAACTCCGTGCCGTCCGGCCCTGGCGTTCAGCGTTTCGATGAGGAGCGGACCATCCATCTTCTGTCCGTCAAGAGCTACCGGGATCCCCTTGTTGAAGGCGATCTCCACGTATTCCGGCTCATCCGGCGCGTCCCAGGGATCGACGGTAAGAGTGAAGGCGTCCGATGGGGGCTCGTTCCACGGATCCTCGAGAATGCCGCATTCGATGGACCTGCCCCAGATGTTGTCGTCAATGCTGTAGGGCGAAGCGGCCGTAGCAAGGACGGGGATGCCGTGGGCCTGAGCATACTCCATCTCCGCCTCGCGGGTGAAGTGCCAGTCGCGGACGGGCGCGAGTACCTGCAGCTCGGGGTTGAGCGCATTGGTGCACACTTCGATGCGGACCTGGTCCTGGCCTTTTCCGGTGCACCCGTGGGCCACGGCCACCGCCCCTTCCTTCTTCGCTATCTCCGCCATAACCTCTGCGATGAGAGGCCGCGAAAGGGCTGAGTTCAAGGGGTAGGTGCTCTGGTACATACCGTTTGCCTTCAGGGAGGGCCAGACGAATTTGTCCACAAAGACCTTCTTGAGGTCGAGAACATAGGCTTTCACCGCTCCGCTTCGCAGCGCCTTGTTCTTCGCCGCCTCGAGATCCACTGCCTGCTGGCCCACGTCGGCCGTCATGGTGACCACGTCGTATCCCTGTTCCGTAAGCCACATAACGGCTACGGACGTATCAAGACCGCCGCTGTACGCCAGAACCACTTTGCCCTTTTTCGACATGAAAATCCCTCCAGGATACTCTAAAAATAAAAAACCCGCCCCGGTAAGGGCGGGCGTTTGCCCGAGTGCCACCCTGCCTTGCGCGCAATGCGCCCGGTGTCTGTTTCTACTTGGCCGAAAGCCTTTCTTCGAAACAGGCTCAGGGGCCCTCTTCCTCCTCGTTGGAGCCGGAAAAGCTTTCAGCCGCGGCTCTTCCTCTCTGTTGCCCGCAAAGGAGTACTCTTCCCCGTCTTCGCCTTTCAAAACGCCGACGAGAAAATTATACAGAGGAATAAACATATGTCAAGCAATTCGCATTCAGTTACTTGAAGTTTATTTTTTCCGCCCCGTCTGCTATGAGCGTGTCGATGGAAGGGAAATGAGTCATGTCCATGTGCACTGGAGTCACCGAAACGTACCCGTTTGCCGCCGCCCAGACGTCGCTCCCCTCTTCGAGCTGGTCCTCCGGGCGTCCCGCCACCCAGTAGTAGGTTCTTCCCCCGGGATCGGTAAAGCGGGTCACCTTTCCCTCATACAGCCGGACGCCCTTTCGGGTGATCCTGATGCCCCTGAGGAGGGACAAGGGTACATTGGGGACGTTCACGTTCAGAAGGACTCCGCGGGGAAGCGGATTGGAGCTGATGAATTCGATCAGGGCTCCCGCAACCGAGGAGGCGGTTTCATAATGCTGTTCCTGATCGCTTTCATGGCAGTCCAGGGAGAAGGCAATGGCTCCCCGTCCGAGAATGACCCCTTCCATGGCTGCCGACACCGTTCCCGAATAGGTCAGGTCGTCGCCCAGGTTCGGTCCCCTGTTGATGCCGGAGACCACGAGGTCCGGATCGGGCATGATCTCCTCCATCCCCAGGACGACACAGTCGGACGGAGTGCCGTCGCAGGCGAATACTGCGCATTCGGGAGGATAGGGTCCCGGAGCGGCCTTCCAGAGCCTGAGAGGCCGAGTCAGGGTGATGGAGTGCCCGACGCTGCTCCGTTCCCGGTCGGGGGCGGTTACGGCACATTCATGGCCCAGCCGGCAGAGAGCCGAGGCCAGTTCCACGATGCCGGGGGCGAAAACGCCGTCGTCATTGGTGATGAGCAGTTTCATTATAAAACTCCCTTACAGAAGGATCAGCCTGAGGAAAAACATCACCACGGGCCCCATGATGGCCTGTACCACACCCAGAGCAATCAGGATCATAAGGACAAAAAAACCGTACCGTTCGAGCCAGAAATACTTCTCGAGGAGTGCCGGAGGCAGAAGGGGGTACAGCAGCTTCGAGCCGTCGAGGGGCGGTATGGGGATGAGATTGAACACGGCAAGGCCGATATTGATGACGATCATCAGGAAGATAAACTGTCTCAGGGCCGGAATCGCGAGAAAGGGATACGGAAAGAGCCGGGCGATCATGCCGAACAGGAAGGCCGTGAGAAAGTTTCCGCTCACTCCCGCGATGGAGACGAGGAACATGTCCCTCCGGGGATGCTTGAAGTATCTCGGGTCCACGGGCACCGGTTTTGCCCATCCGAACCTGAAAAGAAGGAGCATGAGGGCCCCTATGGGGTCGAAATGGTACAGGGGGTTGAGGGTCAGCCTGCCCATCCGGGCGGCGGTGGGGTCTCCGAGCCGGTACGCCATGTAGCCGTGGCAGAACTCGTGGAAGGTTATGGCCCAGAGAACGGCGGGAACGCTCAGCAGCAAGTCCGCAAGTGCGGGCATACGAAACATTGATCTTCACTCTCCTTCAAAAAAGCTCACAGGGGGAAATTATACCGCACGTAGCGGACCTCATCATCCCGATTTTCAAGGATGCCGTCAAGCCTGAGCATTTTCAGCTTTTCGAGGATGACCCCGATTCTCGGGGTCGCCCCGTATCCCAATTCGAGCAGGTCCCTGCCTTTCAACACGGGAGATATGCGGTGGAGTCTGGTCAGGTATAGAAGAATCCTCCTCCGGACCCTCCATCGTCCGGTAGCGGCACTCCAGAAAAGGCAGGCCACCGGGTCGGCATCCCTTAGAAACGCATAGATCCTGGAATTCGAAGGTCCGGACCGGCCTCCCAGTTCATGTTCCACCGCTCCGAGTTCGGAAAGGCTCTTAATTACGATTCCTCTTTCCGACTCGGGGAGGTTCAGCCTATCGAGGGCGGCAATGCGTATATTCTCCGGGGATTCCATGAGTAGAGCGGAAAAGAAGGCAAGCCACTGCCTGCCCCGAAAATCCGGGAAATCCCTGGATATCCGCCCGAGGAAGGCACCGAGTCGCCTGAAGGTTCTTCTTCCGGTTTCGCCGATGCGGAGCCCCGGGAACAGCACTTCCCAGACTCCCAGCTCTTCCATCCGTTTTGCCGCCGGGTAGGGGAAACGCTCCTTGAAGGAAAGTTCAAGCTCGCTCCTGAGGCGGAAACCAGAGAGCCTCACAAGAAGGCCCCCCCGCACACAGCTTCTCAGGAGCCTCAGGGTATTGTCCTCCAGGGCAAGACCGAGCCGCTGCTCAAGCCGGATTCCTCTCAGGACCCTTGTGGGGTCTTCCACAAAACTCAGGTTGTGGAGGACCTTCAGGATTTTTTTACCGAGGTCTCTCCGTCCGCCGAAGAAATCCACGAGGATGCCCCACGTGGACAGGTTTATGGAGACGGCCATGGCGTTGACGGTAAAGTCCCGGCGGTAGAGGTCGTGCTTCAGGGAATCGGTAGACACCTTCGGCTGGGCGACGGGAAACTCGTAAAATTCCCGCCGGGCGGTGGCCACATCGACTTTCTTGCCTCCCGGGAATACCACTGTCCCCGTCTTGTACCTTTCGTGAACTGACACCCGGAGACCGTCTTTTTCCCAGCTTTTCAGAAAGCGGGGGGCGTCCCCTTCCACCACGATGTCCAGGTCGAGATTGTCCCGCCCGAGAAAGAGATCCCGCACAATACCGCCGACGATGTAGGCTCTCATCCCGAGATTTTCCGCCCGTTCCCCCAAAGTTTTCAGCAAAACGATCGTTTCCTGGGAGAGGCTTTTTTCAAGAAGCCAGGAAACATCCTCGGTCCAGGGAAGCTCAGGGGCATCGCTTCTCTCCTCCCTCGGAAGAGACAGGGGGTAGAGGGCTTTCACAAGGTCGGTGCGGGTAATGATGCCGGCAATCCGATTTCCGTCGGTGACGGGCAGACGGCCGATGCTGTGGGTGACGAAAAGCCTGTGGGCCTCGTGCACCGAGGCTTCCCTCGAAATGCTGATGACTCCCTCGGTCATAAATTCCCTTATGAGCGTCTTGCCGAAACCGTGGAGGTGAGCCTTGTCGAGATCTTTCCTCGTGATGAGGCCGAGAATGGCCTTTCCCTTCACCACGGGGAGGGCGGAATGGCCGTACCGTATCATGATCCTATAGGCGTCATCCACGGAGGAATCCGGCGGTATTACCATGACGGGCGACGTCATGATGTCTCCCGCGGTCAGCGAAGGCTTGATCGCGTCGGAAAGCCGAAGCTCCATTTCCTTTACGAGGGGAAGAGGTTTGGCGTTATGGAGGGTTACCGAAGCCGCCTGTGGATGGCCGCCTCCTCCGAGGGGGGAAAGGAAGGCAGCCATGTCGAGGATATCGTCATGGCTGCGTCCGATCAGGTAAGTCCGGGTATCCATCCGGACCGCGGCGATGGCGATATCGGCGTCGAAATAATCCCTCAGCCTGTGGACGAAAAGAGAAAGGCCGTCCACGTATCCGGGAGAGGAAACTGCTGAAAATACGGCTTTTGCGCCGTTGATGAACCTGACCCAGCTGTTTTCAATGAGGCTGTCGAGAATTTTCCTCTCCGGAGCGGAGAAGGTCATTTCGATGAACGTCGGTATGCTTGTGAGGTCGGCCCCGAGTTCCTTCATCCTCGCAACGGCCGCGAAGTCCCGTGGGGTTGTGCCGCTGAAGGTGAGGCCTCCGGTGTCCTCGTAAATGCCGGTGGCGAACAGGGTCGCCTCGCTGGAGGAAATAGGGATCCTCCTTTCGAGGAGAATTTCCACGAGGAGGGTGGTGGTCGCCCCGACCGGCTCGATGGCGATGAACTCGGCGTCAATATCGTCTGATGAGGGGGGGTGATGGTCATAGACGTGAACCGGGATGCTCTTTTTCCCCATCAGAGAGGCAAAGGGGCCTATCCTTGAACGGGATCTCGCGTCCACCACGACGAGCATGGTGATCTCGTCAAACTTGATTTTTTTAGGTGTCGCCACTGACCACCGGCTGCCGTGCTTCTTCAGAAAATTTCTCACCGTGCGGCTTGCGGAGCCGGACAAGCAGAGCCTGGCGCCGGGATAGAGCTTCTGTGCCGCCACCATGCTTGCCAGCGAGTCAAAATCATTGCCCATGTGACTGGTGATGACCTTCACTGGGCAAGTTCCTCCGAAAGGGTGATACGTTTTTTGTAGGGCATCCGCCGTATGGCGGCCGTATACGGGCCCCAGGCGCCGTCCATTACGTGCGGACGGGAAAGACGGGCAAAAAAGCTCTCCCGGGAAATGAAGGAGACGAGCCAGCTTCCCTCGTTTTTCTCCAGGGCGTCGGTCCGGCAGCACTCAAACTCGCTCCCGAGCCGTTCCTTCCTGAGAAAATCACGGTACAGAAGAGCATCCTCGTATCGCCGGAACGTCACGGTGCACCGGACAAGGCCTGAGAGACGGCGGAAAAAGAGCGCATACTTTCCTGCCGTCTCCCTGAGGTCTTCAATGGTGCCGGTGTTTTCGAGCACAATGTCAGCCCGCCGTTTTTTTTCATCCGGCGGAAGGAGGAAAGATTCTCTCCTGAGAATTTCTTTTCCGTCCCATCCCCTCGCAGAATTTCGATCCCGTCTCTTTTCTTCCGGTGCGGCAAGGTAGACCGTAGCGTCCATCCATTCCGGCACGCCGCCCTCGAAAAGAAGGGGTATTTCGGCCACAACCCAGCCTTCCAGGGAAGCGGATATTCGTTCCATTTCAATCCTGACGAGAGGATGAAGGAGTCCGCAGAGCCAGGCATAATCTTCAGGGGAGCTGAAGGCCCGGGCCGCTATTTCAGCCGACAGGATGTTCCCGGAATTGTCCGCGACCCCCCTGCCCCACCTTGAGACTGCCTCGTCGATGATATCCGGGCGCTTCCACAGGTTCCTGACGATCTCATCCGCATCCAGGACGGAAGCTCCCATTTCCTTCCAAAAGCGGGTTAACGTCGATTTACCAGCCCCAACGTCTCCTGTTAGTCCCAAAGCCAGCATGCTGATTTTCCTCCTCGCCCCTGTCGTCCACAGTTTTGAACTTGTCAGGGATTTCCCAGAGAAAACGGGAAAAACCGTTGCGTAGTGTGGTGCCGAAGAGCCTGCGGGACCTGACCCCGGTCATGTAGAGCCGTTCCTCGGCCCGGGTCATGCCCACGTAGCAGAGCCGACGCTCCTCTTCCATATTTTCCCTGTCCTCAAGGCATTTGAAGTGGGGAAAGACGGCCTCCTCCATTCCGACAAGAAAGACCACGGGGAACTCGAGCCCTTTTGCAGCATGAAGGGTCAGGAGGTTCACCGCGTTCTTGTCGTCCAGGTCAAGTTTTTCAAGGTCCGTGAAAAGGGCTGCTTCCGCCAGCATTTCCGAGAGATCACCGCCAGTGGGGACTATGGATCGGAGTTCCCTGATGTTTTCCACCCGCTCTTCCCAGCCGTCGGGATCGTCCTTCCGAAGGATGTCCTCATACCCCATGGTGTCGAGAATGTAGGTCAGTATGTCAGCCAGGCTGTCGGAAAGAGAGAGAATCTTCACCATGTGCCGTGCCAGGTTTCTCAGTCCTGTTCCTGCCTTTCCCTCCGCCGCCACGACCCCTTCAGCAAGGGTCTTCCAGTACTCCTCGGCGGAAAGATCGGGCAGGGATTCCAGGAAGGCGAACACTTTTTCCAGGCTTTTCTTCCCAAGTCCTCTTGCGGGGACATTGGCGATGCGGGTAAGGGACACCCTGTCCAGGGGGTTCACCGCCGCCCTGAGGAAGGAAAGGATGTCCTTCACTTCCTTTCGGTCATAGAAGGCGGTTCCCCGCACGACCCGGTAGGGGACCCTGTTTTCGAGGAATTTTTGTTCGTAGACCCGGCTCATGGCGTTGATGCGGTACAGGAGTGCCATATCGCCGTAGCTGTACCCCTCCCTGTCATGGAGCCTCCGTATTTCCGATACCAGAAAATCCGCCTCCTGGTACTCCGTCCGGCCGAGGAGGGTGTAGACTTTCTCCCCCATGTTGCGGGCAGTCCACAGGTCCTTTTTCCGCCTCTTTGAATTCCCTTCGATCAGTGCGTTCGCTGCCCCAAGAATAGTGCCTGAAGAGCGGTAATTCTGGTCGAGGATGACGACCTTTGCCGAGGGGAAATCCTGTTCGAAGTTGAGGATCATGGTCATGTCGGCGCCCCGCCAGCCATAGATGGACTGGTCCGGGTCCCCCACCACCATTATTTTCCGCTTCGATCCCACCAGTTTGCCGAGGGTGAGGTATTGCGGTCTGTTGACATCCTGGTATTCGTCCACCAGCACCCACGAAAGACGGTTCCGTTCCCTTTCCAGCAGATCCGGTTCCGCAGCCAGCAAGCGAAGGGGAAGCAGAAGAAGATCGTCAAAGTCTACGGCGTTCTGGCGTCTCAGCGCTTCGTTGTAGGCTTTGAAGACATCGCCGTAAATGCCTTCGAGAAGGGGGGAACTCTTCCCTGCCGGAAGGCAGTCGTTCTTTACCGTGGAGATACGGTCGAGCATGGATGAAGGCTCGAACTGCTTCGTATCGATGTTGAGCCCTTCCATGATCTCTTTGACCAGGGAGCGACTGTCACCCCTGTCGAAAATGGCGAATCTTTCCTTCAGGCCGACCGCGGGGAGAAATGCCCTGTTCCTGAAAAGAAAACGCAGGCCGAAGGAGTGAAAGGTGCAAATCTGCATCTCCCGTCCCGTGTCCCCGAGGAGCGCCCTGACCCGTTCCTTCATTTCGTTGGCCGCTTTGTTGGTGAACGTCACGGCAAGAATATCCTCCGGCCTGGAAAGCCCCTTTGCCACGAGATAGGCGATTTTGTGGGCCAGGACCCTGGTCTTGCCGCTTCCGGCGCCTGCCAGGACGAGAAGGGGGCCGTCGCAGTAGGCGACCGCTTCCCTCTGCCGGGGGTTCAGTTTTTCCAGCAGTTTTTTCTCATCGGGCATCCGCTTTTTTCTCCTTGATCCTGTCTTTCAGAAAGTCCGTCCATCCACCGAAACCTTCCCCGGTCAGTCCGTTGAGGTACAGGACCGGGGCTTCGGGGTTGAGGGACTTCACATCGTCGGTGAACATCTTCATATCGAAGGGGAGGTAAGGAAGAAGGTCGGTCTTGGTTAGAAGAACGATCTTTGAGGAGCTGAAAAGGTAGGGGTATTTGAGTGGTTTGTCCGCCCCTTCCGGAGCGCTCAGCACGGCTGCCTTGAAATCCTCCCCCAGGTCGAATTCCGCTGGGCACACCAGGTTTCCCACGTTTTCGACGAAGAGGATGTCGAGGGAGTCCAATGGAAGGGTTTCCATGGCCTTTTCAACCACGTTCGCCTCGAGATGGCATCCTCCGTGGGTATTCACCTGCACCACGGGAATTCCGAGAACGTCCAGTCTTTCAGCATCCCTGTTCGTCGCCAGGTCACCTTCGATCACGGCAAAGGAGAGGCCGGATTCTTTCGCGGTCCGCTCGAGGAGAGTCGTCTTGCCGCATCCGGGAGAACCGATGATATTCACCATGAGGAGTCCTCTTTTCCTGTTAGCCTCCCTTATGGATGCTGCGAATTTTTCGTCTTCGGCCATAATCGACTGCTGAAGGGTAACGATCTTGCTCATGATTATTCTTCTACCTCCACCGATTCAATATCCAGCTCCATCCCCGCAACCGTTTCCCGGTGAATCGAGCCGCAGGAAGGGCACAAGACAGTTTCTTCCTGCCACGAAGTTCCGCAGTCTCTGCACCGGAAGGAAAGGGGAACATCTTCCACTACCAGGCGGGCCCCTTCAAGGGCGGTGCTCCGGGTGACGGTATTGAACGCGAAAGACAGGATGTCGGGGAAAACCTGTCTCAGGGCACCAATCCTGAGCCGGACTTCCACGACGGATTTCCAGCGATGTTCTTCCTGCATCTGAAGCAGTGCGGCCGCTATAGATTCCGCAAGGGATACTTCATGCATGTTCGTTCCGTCCTAAGAAAAAGAGGACCCGCGCAGGGTCCTCTCCGTGCCGGACAACCCTCTTCGGGAGCGGAGGATCACTCCGAAGGTTCGAGGAGACCATACCCGCCGTCCTTGCGCTTGTAGACAACATTGACGGAACCGTTCTCCGCGTTCTTGAAGAGAAAGAACTCGTGCCCCAGAAGGTCCATCTGCATGGTCGCTTCTTTTGCGCTCATGGGGCGCAGAGGGAAACGCTTCACCTTCACTATTTCCTCTTCGGGAGGAATGGGCAGATCAGTATCAGTCTCTGTCGAAGGCAGTTCGAAGGAAACGTCATGGGTTTTCAGCTGGGCGCGGTCCTTCAGGTACGACTTGTGTCTCTTGATCTGCCGCTCCAAATTTTTAAGCCCTTGGTCGAAAGCCTTCCTCATGTCCGGGGCGCTGGACTGCCCTCTCATAATAACCCCGTTGGCGTTGGAGGTGATCTCCACGGTGTACAGTCCCCGTCCGAAACTCATCACAACCTGACCATCGATGATGCGGCTGAAAAATCTCTCGAGCTTGGACATCTTGTTTTCCATGTAGCCCTTCAGGTCATCCTTCAGTTCGACTCCACGGGTGACAAAGCGTATGTCCATGCAAATCCCTCCATTCAGGCTCAGTGCTCAGTGATTATGTTATCATTCTAACACCAGGGGAGATTCTGGGCAACAAAAGGAATAAAAGCCTCAATCCGCACCCCAGCGGGGAGTGTCACCGGGGACCGCTTGGGGCGAGGGGGGCGGATTGTCGTCCAGGACAACTGCCCAAGCGAGTCCCGAGGCTCCCAGCGAGATCTCTTCGCCCCTGGGGAGGGCGAATTCACCGTATGCCCGGCGACGCTCCCTCTGCCTGAAAAGCCTGCGGATTTAAGTAAAACCCTCATCACCCTCTGAATGGGGTATAATGACACCAACATCAAATTGTGCAGGAGGTAGTATATCATGTACATTTCCGAGAGAGCCCGAAAGATGGAACCTTCAGCAACCCTCGCCGTTACAGCAAAAGCCAAAAGCCTTAAACGGGAAGGAAAGCCGGTTATTTCCTTTGGCGCCGGAGAACCCGACTTCGACTCTCCCCCTTCGGCAATCCGCTACGCCGAAGAAGCGATGAAGAAAGGACAGACCCACTATACCCCGGGAACGGGCATTCCCGAGCTTCGTGAGGCGGTCTGCGCCTACTATAAAGACCATTTCGGCCTTGAATATGCTCCCGCCGACGTCGTCGTCGGAGCAGGAGCGAAACCCCTTCTCTACGAGGCTCTCGGCTGCGTCATCGACCCGGGCGACGAAGTCCTGGTCTTCACGCCCGCATGGGTGAGCTACGTGGAACAGATCCGCTTCTTCGACGGGAAAGCGGTTCTCGTGGACACGAGTAAAACCCATTTCATCCCCCGGTACGACGAAGTAAAAAAAGTCATTACACCGAGAACCCGGGCCATGATCGTAAACACTCCCAACAACCCCACGGGCGCCATTTATGACGAGCAGTGCCTCAGGGATCTCGGCAAACTCGCCATGGAAAACAACATCGTCATCATCTTCGACGAAATTTATGAACGGCTTGTCTACTGCGGCGAAAAGCACCACCAGATTCTGAACCTCGTTCCTGAAGCAAAGGACCTCACCATCATCATCAACGGAGTCAGCAAGGCCTTCGCAATGACAGGCTGGCGGATCGGCTACGCCCTCGGCCCCTCGTCCATCATGGGATATATCGGCGACCTCCAGGGGCACATCACCTCCAATGCATGCTCCGTCGCCCAGTGGGCTTCAGTCGGCGCCCTGAAGGAAGCCGATCAGGATGTCCGGACCATGCACAAGGCCTTCAGCAAAAGAAGGGATCTCATCGTGGAGCTCATGAGGGATATGCCCTACATATCCTTCACCGAGCCCAAGGGAGCTTTCTACGTGTGGTTCAACGTGGACAAAATCCTCGGCAAAACGTGGAACGGGCAGGTTCTTTCCGACGACACGGAACTGTGCAGGATATTCCTGGAATCCAAGTACGTCGCCCTCGTGCCCGGCAGTGCTTTCATGGCGCCGGGCAACGTTCGCATTTCCTACTCGAACTCCGAGGCGGAAATCCGCGAGGGAATGAGACGTTTCAAAGAGTTCCTCGAAGAGCTGAAATAGACCGGAACGACTGCTGAAAAAATCGCCCCTCCGGCATCGCGCCGGAGGGGCGATTAAGTTGCTATTTTTTCCAGGCCTGGGGGTTCACCAGGTCGGCCGGTTTTCTTCCTTCCAGCGCGGCCAGGAGGTTTTCGGCGGCTTTTCGTGCCATGCCCTCCCTCGCCTTTATCGTGGCGCTTCCGAGGTGAGGTGTGGTGGTGACGTTCTTCAGTTTCAGCAGGGGCTCGTCCAGGGGAACAGGCTCTTTCTCGAAGACATCGATCCCGGCGCCCCAGATCCATTGTTCCGAACAGGCCCTGTAAAGAGCTTCCCGGTCCACCACCGCTCCCCTTGACGTGTTGATGAGTATGGAGGATTTCTTCATCATTCGAAGCTCCCGTTCCCCGATAAGGCCTTTTGTCTCCGCACTCAGGGGGCAATGAAGGGAAACGAAGTCGCTCTCTCTCAACAGTTCATCGAGGGACACCTGTCTGGCCGCAAGTTCTCTTTCCATTTCGGGTCTCGGGGAGCGATTGAAAAACAGGATCTTCATGGAAAACCCCGCTGCTCTTCTCGCCACGGCCTGACCGATTTTCCCCATTCCCACGATGCCGAGAACGGATTCGGACACATCCTGCCCGAGAAGCAGATCAGGATGCCAAGTGACCCAGTCTCCCGAACGGAGAAACTCGTTCGCCTCCACTACCCGGCGGGCGGAGGCGAGCATCAGGGTAAAAGCCATGTCGGCGGTGGCGTTGGTAAGCACGTCGGGCGTGTTCGTTACCAGAATTCCCCTTCTTGTGGCAGCTTCCACGTCGATGTTGTCGAATCCCACGGCGTAATTGCTCACCACTTTCAGCCCGGGGCAGCGGGAGAAAAGCTCTTCGTCTATTCTGTCCGAAAGAGTGCACAGGAGCCCCTCCGCTTTCGAGGCTTTTTCCAGAAGCACATCCCGGTCGACGGGGGCTGATTTTTCCCACACTTCAAACGCAACCCGCCCGGGAAGAAGGCTGAGTCCCGCATCCTGGATCCTGCGGGTTACATATACCCTTGGCAGCGACATGGTCATCCCTCCTGCAAAAAGAAGCGGGAGTGCTCCCCCGCCTTCCGAAATATACGGAGTTCCCGCTTACTCCTCCATGATCTCCTTTTCCTTCGCCTTCAGTATTTCGTCGACTTTTTTGATAAACTCGTCGGTTACGTCCTGGACATCCTTGGTGTATTTTTTCAGCTCGTCCTCGCTGATCTCTGAGTTTTTCTCCATCTTTTTGAGGGTTTCGTTGGAATCCCTCCGAAGATTTCTCAGTGCGATGCGGCTTTCCTCAGCGTATTTCCCCACCAGTTTGGTGAGTTCCACCCGTCGTTCCCTGGTCAGCTCCGGCAGGTTTATCCGGATAATTTCCCCGTCGTTCTGGGGCGTCACGCCGAGGGATGAAGCCAGTATGGCCTTCTCGACCAGCTTAAGGGCAGATCTGTCAAAGGGAGAAATGGCAATCTGCCTCCCCTCCGGAACCGAGATGGTAGCAATTTGCTTTATGGGAGTGGGGGCCCCGTAATAATCAACCTTGATGTCGCTCACCAGTCCCGGGTGAGCCCGACCTGTCCTGATGGCGAGAAACTCGCCCTTCAGGTGCTCGATGACCTTTTCCATGCGTTCCCGCAGTACTTTCAGCTCTTCTTTCGGCATACCGGAATTCCTCCTCTTAATGAAGAATGGAAAGACGGACGCCTGTTCCGTTCTCTCAAGCCCCGCCGTCCTCTTGCGCAGAAACGATGGTTCCCGTGTCGGTACCCTTCAAAAGAAAGTTCTTCATGTTTCCTTTCTTGAGTATGTTCAACACAATTATCGGAATAGCGTTTTCCATGCAGAGGGAAAACGCTGCCGCGTCCATCACCTCGAACTGCTGCCGCAGGGCATCCATGTAGGTCAGCCTGTGCAGAAGCACCGCCTCGGGGTGTTTCTTGGGGTCAGCATTATATATACCATCTACCTTTGTGGCTTTCAACAGGCAATCGGCTTCCATTTCGGCAGCCCGGAGAGCCGCCGCTGTATCGGTTGAAAAATAGGGGGATCCCGTGCCGGCGGCAAAAATAACGATCCTGCCCTTTTCCAGGTGACGGAGGGCACGGCGCCTGATGTAGGGCTCTGCCATCTGGCGCATCTCGATGGCGGTCTGGACCCGGGTGGGAGCGCCGAATTTCTCCAGAACATCCTGAAGGCAGAGGGCATTCATCACTGTGGCCAGCATGCCCATATAGTCCGCCTGGGCCCGTTCAACCCCAAGCTTTTCCAGATCCCGGCCCCTAAGCATGTTGCCGCCCCCGACAACCATGGCGATCTGGATTCCGGACTGGGCCACCTCGACTATTTCTTCGCCGATGCGGCGCACGGCGTCGAAGTCGAACCCGAATCCGTTAGAGCAGGAGAGGACCTCTCCCGAGAGTTTCAAAAGGATTCTTCTGAAACGCATATCTATCCCTTCCCTTTCTCCGGTGTGATAAACTCGGAAGATAGAAAAAAGGCGAGGCATTTCGCCCCGCCTTTCGCCGCTCTGCCTATTCGCCTATGGAGAAGCGGGCGAAACGTCTTACGACGATATTTTCGCCGAGTTTGGCGATGGCTTCCATGACGACATCCTTTATCTTCTTGTCGCCGTCACGGATCCAGGCCTGCTCCAAAAGGCAGTTGATCTCGTAGAACTTGTTGATCTTTCCGTCTGCAATCTTGTCGACGATATTGGCGGGCTTGCCTTCTTCAAGGGCCTGCTGCCTGTAAATTTCGCGCTCACGCTCCAGCACGTCCGCGGACACTTCTTCAGGAGAGAGGAACTGGGGAGCGGCGGCAGCGATCTGCATGCACAGCTCATGGCCCAGATCCTGGAATTCGTCCGTCTTGGCGACGAAGTCGGTCTCACAGTTCAGTTCAAGAAAGGCACCGAGTTTCCCGTTGGTATGGATATAGGAAAACACCCTTCCCTCAGACGCGGTTCTGCCGGCCTTCTTTGCAGCCTTTGCGAGGCCTTTTTCACGCAAGTAATCAATGGCCTTTTCCACATCGCCGTTGCTTTCCGCAAGGGCATGCTTACAGTCCATCATTCCGGCACCTGTTCTATCGCGGAGTTCCTTGACAGCTCCGGCGCTAATTCCCATATTCACTGCCTCCCTTTATAGCTTAAGCTTCTTCCTCGGAATCGTCATACACTTCGTGAAGACGTTCCTTGACCTCAATTATGTTGTCTGAGGAGACTTCGACTGCCTCCCCTTCTTCGGAGGAGATCATCTTTACGCCGGCATCCTCGCCCTGCCGTCCCTCGATGAAAGCGTCGGCCATAAGACCGGTTATGAGCTTGATGGCCCTGATGGCATCGTCGTTTCCGGGGATGGGGAAGTCAATGACTTCGGGATCACAGTTTGTGTCCACAATGGCAATGACGGGAATTCCGAGTTTCCTGGCTTCGAGGACGGCGTTTTCCTCCCTGCGGGGATCGATAAGGAAGATTGCGTCGGGAATAGCCTTCATGTTGGTTATTCCCTTGAGGTACTTTTCGAGCTTGCCGAGTTCTTTCCTCAGAAGGGCAACTTCCTTCTTGGGAAGGTTTGCCCAGTTCCCCTCGTCCTCCATTTTGCGAAGCTCCACCATGCGGGCAACCCGTTTCCGGATCGTCGGAAAGTTTGTCATCAGTCCTCCGAGCCAGCGCTGGTTAATGTAGAACTGGCCGCTTCTCTCGGCCTCTTCCCTTATGGTGTCCTGGGCCTGCCGCTTGGTCCCGACGAAAAGAACGGAACCGTTGTTCTTGGCGACTTCCCTGATGTAGTCATAGGCTTTCTCCAGGCCCCTGACCGTCTTCTGGAGGTCAATGATATACACTCCGTTCCGCTCCGTGAAGATGAAGGGCTTCATCTTCGGGTTCCACCTGCGGGTCTGATGACCGAAATGAACGCCGCACTCCAAAAGCTGTTTCATGCTGACTACTGCCACAATAACCCCTCCTGAAAAATGTTTTTCCCTCCACAAACGTCATCCGGAACCGGGACCATGCTTTTCAGGCACAGCAACCCCCAGCCCCATCAGTTTGTGTGTGTAATGAGGACCGGAAGAGTATACCACAACCCGCAGTTGACCGGCAACTGCGGAAGAAGTACGATATACCCCGTATTTCAACAGGACAAACAAACGACTGGGGGCATGTGGAAATGGCAAAAGAATCACTCATCGAGCGGCTGGAAAACCTGCCTCAGGACAAAAAGGCCATGCTGAACAGACTTCGCCGTGTAGAGGGCCAGCTTCGGGGAATCCAGCGGATGATCATCGAGGAAAAACCCTGCTACGATGTACTTTTGCAGCTCTCCGCGGCCAGGAAGGCCATGCAGAGAGCCTGTATAGAAATTCTGAAGAATTACCTTCAGAAATGCGTTCATGAGGCACACTCTCCGGATTTTGACAATCTGGAGAAGCTCATCGAGGCTCTTGTCGAAATTTCTCCTGTCAGAACGATTCCCTCTGAAGGGGACGAATAACCGCAGCCGTCTGCGGGAAACCCAGCTTCCCCGTGGCACCCGGAGAATTTTCCTTACTGCTGCTCCCTTCCGGGCCTGACAGGGTTCGGAGATCTCCGCCGCACGGGACTGGATTCCCCGCAGACGGCTGCGGGGGTGTTGAACCCGGAAATTATAGCATGGAGTATTTCTTTCCGCCAGCCCGAAGCTATCCTGAATCCGCACCTCAGCGGGGAGCGCCACCGGTGGCCTGCTTGTGAAACCGCGGTTTCTCTCACCTCAGGCGCCCTCCCCCAGGGGATAATCTCTTCGCCCCTGGGGAGGACAAATTCACCTTATGCCCGGCGACACTCCCTCTGCCTGAAAAATTAGCGGATTTAGGGCTATCTGAGCCACTTGTCGAAGAGCCTGTCGAGGTCTCCCCGAAGCTTTGCATCGTTCCAAAGATAGTGCATTACCCGCAGGAAGTCAGGGTCATCTTTCTGGATAAAGAACCCCATAAAACTTATTTTCGTCAGGGGTTTGTCCGTGAATGCGCCGTAGAGTCTCTCGTCCTTCCGTGAATACACCACAGCCTCGTAGACTTCGGTGATCATGACGTCGCCCTTGCCTTCCGCAATCATGGCGGGTATTTCAGCATTGCTCTGGTGAACCACGACTTTGGCGTTTTTGAAATTGGCCCGGACAAACTTTTCGTTTGTTCCGCCGGGATTCACAATAACCGTCGTTTCCGGTACATCCATCGCTTCCAAGGAGGAAAACTTTTCCCTGTCCGCCTTTCTGATAAGGGCGACTTTCCCGTTGGGGGCGTAGGGCGGCAGAAAATCCCCTTTCAGCATCCGGGCCAGGCTCCTGGTGATTCCTCCCACGGCGATATCAAAAGATCCGGCAAGATACTCATCCATGAGTTTCGGCCACGTTGTGGGGACAAACTCCACCGTGACTCCGAGCTCCGAGGCAAGAAGCTCCGCAAGTTCCACATCGTGACCTTCGTATTTTCCCGATGCCTTGTCCAGCATGGAAAACGGACGGTAATCGCCTGGGGTTCCCACCCTGAGCACCTTCGTCTCCATGATCCTGTCCAGCCTTGGCCCTGCCGACGCCATTCCCGACACTGCTGCCACAACAAGAAGAACGGAAATCAGAACAACTGCCCTCGACACTCTTTTACGGGATATCATGAATGCACCTCCAGAAAAATTTGTCCTATTATACTCCATCATGCTACTTTGTCAGCATATTCTCCCAGAGTCTCGGGTCATCGGGACTGACCTCCTGGGGAACGAGCGGTCCCTGGAGCACTACGAAAGCTCCGCCGTCCGCCCAGGGGTTGCGTATGACCCTTGCGGGAGACCATAAGGCTCCTTCGACGACTACGGTATCTCCGATTTTCGGTACAGGATTTCCCCTCAGCTTGTCAACAAGGTACTGAACCGCAAGGGCGGCGGCGTCATATGCCGGCTGAGCGACAGCCCCGAGCATTTTCCCCTTTTTGATAAGGTCGATTCCCTCAGGTCCTATGCAGATTCCCGTAATACCGAAATCCGCCGCATTCAGTCCGGCCGCCTCGATGGCCGCGACAACTCCCGGTCCCATGATGTCCGGAGTCTGGACGTAAATCCCGAGAACCTTGTTTTCGAACCGGGTCAGAAGATCCGAGACGACCGCATGGGAATCCGTGTTGTTCCATTTGCCCTCACCCTGGACGATTTCGAGCTGGGGATACCTGGAGAGAACGGAGTTGAAGCCTTCGGTGCAGGCGTGGCTGAACATATCCGCTTTATCCCCGAGAACTTCGAGTACGACGCCCGCGGGAACCGTGCCGCCGTTCCGTTTTTTTATCCCCTCGACGAATAGTTCGGCCGCTTTTGCGCTCGACTGTGCCAGGTCGAAGGACAGGAAAAAATCCACAACCCCTCCTTCCGGAGATGTATCCAGGGCCGCCACAGGAATCTTTGCTTCGTTGAGCCTGCGGATTCCCGGAACGAGAGCACGGAGATCCACCGCACCTCCCAGGATAAAGGCATCAATTCCCTGGACCATGTACGTGTCGATAATATCCATTATTTTCATGGAATCTCCCTCGCCGTCACGGATAAGGAGATCCACGCCGAGTTCCCCCGCCTTTTCCTCAGCAGCCTTCATGAATGCCTGGATGTAGGGGGCTGTCGGCTCCTTTACCACGAGTCCCACTGTGAGTTTCTTCTCTGTTGCGCCCGCCGCGGACAGAAATGCGAGAACCAATGCCGCCGTCATGACCGTGTTCAGGAACTTCTTCATACTGATTCCTCCCTTTGTTTCACGACTGTGTGATCCGCTCCACGGTCGTCTTCCCTGTCGAGCGTTCGTATCTGTTCTTTCCGCAGCATGGAGCTCCGGAGCGAAACCCTGAACCGGTCAACAAGGATCGCAAGAAAGATGAGCGTTCCCTGGGCGGCGTGGATCAGGGTCACCTTCACGCCGAGAAGATTCAGGGCGTTGGAAAACATGCCAAGTAAAATAGCCCCTCCGAGCATGCCGAAGGCAGACCCTTTCCCCCCGGACATGGATGTACCGCCAAGGAGGGCTCCGGCGAAAGCGAGGAGGGTCATTCCGTTTCCCATGGTGTTTGATACGGAATCCTGCCTTCCCGCCGTGAGCATTCCTGCTATGGCCGACAGAATTCCGGCGACCATGAAGCCCAGGATGATCATCCGGTTCGTGTTGATGCCGGCGACGAAGCTTGCCCGTGCGTTTCCGCCGGTGGCGAGATAATTTCTTCCGAAGACCGTGTAGTTGATCAGCCCGTGGAAGATGAAAAAAATGAGAAACGTCACCGGTATCGCCGCCGGGATATTGCCGAGCTGGGCTATCCTTGCCTTCCCGATGAAGGAATACACCGGATCGAGGGGAAAAATAGACAGGGGAATGAAGAACAGGACAAGCCCCCTGAGGATGATGGAGACGGAGAGGGTCTGCATGAAGGCGTTCATTCCGAGCCGGGCGACGCAGAAACCGTTGAAAAGCCCGAGCAGGGCCCCGATGGACAGGGTAAGAAAAATTGCTGTCCAGGGGCTGCCGAGTATCCCGGGGAACCACTTCACCGACATCAGAACCGCCATGCCTGGAGCGAAGGCGAGAACGGCATCAATGGACAAGTCCAGGTTCCCGCTCATGAGAACGAAACCCTGGGCGAGAACGAGCATGCTCATGATGGTCGTATGGTACAGAATGTTTACCAGGTTGGTCCAGGTTGCAAAGGCCGGTATGCTGAGAGCGCACACCGAAAAAAACGCGATAAGCATCATCCAGATAATGTTGTCCAGTAGGGCGAGCCTGAGCTTCAAACCGCCTGACATTCTCTTCCACCTCTCCGATCCTGTTGTCCGAATCCCTGCATATCGAGGAACAACCTGTGTTCGCTGAAATCCTTCCGTTCATATTCCCTGAAGACGGCGCCCTTTGAAAGGACGAGAATCCTGTCACATATATCAATGAGATCATCCAGCCCCGGGGAGGTGATGATGACGCCGCTTCCGTTTCTGATCCTTCCGGAGACAATGGACAGGATCGCCTTTTTCGCGCCGATGTCCACTCCCCTGGTGGGTTCGTCCAGAAGATAAATTTCCGGGCTGTTCGTCATGATCCGCCCGATGACCACCTTCTGCCTGTTGCCTCCCGAAAGTTCCTCTACTCCCTGATGGATCGAAAAAGCTTTTATCTGCACATCCCTGAAAACGGCCCGTGCACGCTCCTCGCTTTTTTCCCAGTTGATGAACCTGCCGCCGCAGATTTTCCCGAGGCTGTTGAGAAGGAGATTGTCCCGGATGGAAAAAGAGCTGAGGAGCCCCTCCTTTTCCCTCTCCTCGGGAAGATAGGCGATTCCTTCGGCAAGAGCCTCCGCCGGAGAACGGAAACAAACGCTGTTACCCCGGAGAAAAATTCCTCCTTCGTCGGCGGGTTCGATGCCGGCGAGAGCCTTCAGCAGTTCTGTCCTCCCGCTTCCCCGGAGCCCGGCAAGTCCCAGGATCTCTCCCCGCCTCAGGGAAAAGGAAATATTCCCGAACGTCCCCCACTTGGAAAGCCCTTCGACCCTGAGAATTTCCTCCCCCGGAGGCGGGGCGTCTTCATGGCGCCCCCCGGAGAAGGCCGTTTCTTCTCCTATGATGAGCTCTGAAAGAGATTTGTGGTCCATGGAAGCCCTCTCGCTCACTGCCACTGTTTTCCCGTCCCGCAGGACAGTCAGCCTGTCGCAGATGTCGAGCAGCTCGTCGATATGATGGGAGATGTACACTATTGCCTTTCCCCGGGAGCGCAGATCCTCGACGATTTTCCTGAGGATCCGGGCATCCTTGCCGCTGAGCGGTGCGGAAGACTCGTCGAGGACGACGATGGGTGCGTCTTCCACCACGCAGGATTTCAGTATGAGCAGTAACTGCCTTTCGCTCAGGGAAAGATCTCCCGCCAGGAGGTCGGCGTTTATGCCGATTCCGTAGGCTGAAAGGGCTTCTTCGGCTCCGGCGCGCATTGTTTTCCTGTCCAGAATGCCTTTTCGGGAGGGAAGTTCCCCGAGAAAAAGGTTTTCCGCCACCGAAAGATCCAGGATCAGTTCCGGCTCCTGGGGAACGATGGCCACTCCTTCCCTCTTTGCCCGGACACGGGAAAGAGAGCGGAATGAACGGCCTCCCAGGGAAATAGTCCCTTCCGTCGGTTCAATAAGACCTGCGAGAATTCCCACAAGGGTGGACTTCCCCGCCCCGTTTTTACCGATGAGCCCGTGGACTTCACCGGGGTAGACCTCAAAGGACACCCGGTCAAGGGCGACCGTTCCGGGATATATTTTTGAGATCCCGTTCAGGGAAAGGGCGGGTGCTATCATTCTTCTTTCCTGTCGCTCACGCCGTCTTTTTTCCGAAGCTCCGCGGACCGCTTATGGCCGAAAAGCCCCTCCATGTCGGCGAAAGCGGCGCATTTTTCTGCCAGGGAATATGCGCCCTCGCGGGTGATTTCCTGGTAGGAGCTGACCTTTATAAAGGTTCCGGCGTACACTCCATTGGAAAACCGTGCGCACCGGGCGGTCGGCAAAATGTGGTTCGGGCCGGAAACATAGTCCCCAAACGCAACCGGGGCATAGGGGCCGATAAAAAGTGAACCGAAATTAGTCAGTTTTTCCGCGGTTTCCAAGCTGTTTTCGGTCATTACCTGGAGGTGTTCCGGGGCGATACCGTCGGCGATTTTCACGGCTTCCTCCAGGGAATCGGCCAGCAGGATCCTTCCATTGTTCTGCCATGCTTCGAGAGCAGCCTTTCCCGTGGGAAGACCCTCAGCCTGCCGGAGAATCTCTTCGGCGGTCTTCTCCGCAAGTTTCCTGCTGGTGGTCACGATAACCGTCCACGAGTTCGGATCATGCTCGCACCGGGCGAGAGCGTCGGCCGCCACCCATTCGGGGGGTGCCGAACCGTCGGCAATGATGACCACCTCGCTCGGGCCGGCAAGCATATCGATTCCCACGGACCCGCTCACCTGGCGTTTTGCTTCCGTCACATAGCGGTTTCCGGGCCCTGTGATTATATCCACCGGTTCCAGAGTTTCCGTGCCGAAAGCGAAGGCTCCCACGGCCTGGGCTCCCCCCATGCAGTAGATTTCGTCCACGCCGGCAATATCCATGGCCACGAGAACGGCGGGGTGAATACCCTCCTGCCCCCTGCTCGCCGGTGAACAGGCCGCTATGCGTTTCACACCCGCCACCTTTGCCGGAATGGCCGACATCAGTGCCGACGACGGAAGGGGGTATCTTCCTGCGGGAACATAGCACCCGCAGGAAGCCACGGGAATGAGCCTGTGCCCGAGGACAACGCCGGGGGAAATTTCCCAGCGGAGTTCTTTCATGCACTCCTTCTGTTTCACGGCGAAATCGCGGATTCTCCGGGCCGCGAACTGCAGGGTTTCCACCATTTCCTGGGACACTTTGCTGTAAGCTTCCCGGACTGTTTTTTCGTCAACCCGCAGTGAAGCGGGCCGGAAACCGTCGAATTTTTCCGTGTAATTCCTGACGGCCTCGTCGCCACCCGACCGGACATCCTTGAGGATGTCCCTCACCGTCTTCTCTACCGACTCGGTTCCTTCCGCTCCTCTTTTTTTCGCTTCCTTTAAAACGATCATTTTCCTGCTCCTTCCGGAAGGTCAACTCGCGAGCCAGCCACCATCAATATAGATAATCTGCCCTGTAAGATAGTTCGAGGCGGAACTGCAGAGAAACACGAGCGTACCCAGGAGATCTTCGGCAGTCCCCACCCTCCCCGCCGGAATGCGCTCCTCGATCCACCGCTTGTGATCCGGGTCGAGGAAGAAGGGCTCGGTCATGGGTGTTCTGAAGTATCCGGGCCCCATGGCGTTCACCTGGATGTTCGATCGTGCCAGTTCGATAGCCATGGCCTTCGTGATTTGCACTACTCCGCCCTTGGTTCCGCAGTACACGGAGGACTTCGCCAGGCCTATGGCACTGCCGAGAGAACCGATGTTCACTATTTTCCCCCGGCCCTGCGTTACCATGATCCGTGCCGCAGCCTGGGCGCAGAAAAACACTCCCCTGAGGTTGACGGCCATGATCTTGTCGTACTGTTCCTCCGTCACCGAAAGGAAATCATTGATCTCCTCCACACCCGCGTTGTTCACAAGAATATCGAGACTCCCCATCCTGTCCGCCGTCGAACGAAAACACTCCCGGACCTCGTCTGGTCTCGTCACGTCTAGGCGGATACCTTCGGCTCTTCCGCCGGAAAGGCGGATCTCTGCGGCCGTTTTTTCGGCGGCCGTTCCGTCAATATCAGCGCACACCACGGCAGCCCCTGCCGCGGCAAGCCCCAGAGAATACCCCTTCCCAAGACCTCGGCCCGCACCGGTCACCACCGCAGTTTTGCCGGCGAGGGAAAATTGATCGAGAAATGCCGTCATGTCAGTCGAAAACTCCTTTAGGAATTCTTTTTCGAAGAACCATCAAAAAAATACTTTAGCATGATAGCATATGCTATGGATAATGCAATAACGCAAAGAAGAGACGAAATAAAAAAAAGATTCCCCGAAGGGAATCTTGAGCGGCAGAACATTTTTTCGTTTACCCCTTGCCCGGACACACCATAAAAGGGAAAGGAAAATTACTCCTTTCTTCCCCTCCTGAAAAATTTCATGACAGGACCTCCGAAAAAGACGAAAAAGATGAGAATAATCAGGGTGAGGCAGATCGGGTCAAAGATGAATTTGCCGAGCCCTCCGTGGGTTTTGATAAGCCCCACCCTCAGATTGTCCTCTATCATCGGCCCCAGGATAATGGCGAGAATGAGCGGAGGCAGGGGAATATCGAGGTATTCAAAGAAAAAACCGGCAACACCGAACGCGGCCATGATGTAGATGTCGAAGAAACTGTTTCTGATGGCGTAGGAGCCGATGACCGAGAAAATGAGCACGATGACCATGACGATATTCCGGGGCATTCTCAGGATCTTTCCGAAAACCCGAATCCCGATGAGCCCCACCGGAATGAGAAGAAACTGAGAAATCAGTCCGACCGCGAAAATTCCGTGAACGAGTTTCAGGTTCTCCTGGAAAATGAGCGGTCCCGGCCTCAGCCCGTACATAAGCATTGCCCCGAGGACAATTGCCGTGATCGAATCTCCGGGAACGCCGAAGACAAGGGCCGGAATCCAGGTTCCTCCCAAGGCCGCATTGTTGGCGCTCGTTGGGGCAATGACTCCCTTTATCGATCCCTTGCCGAATTCTTCGGGGTGTTTGGATGTCTTTTTCTCCATACCGTAGGCGACCCATGCGGCAATGTCGGCTCCGGCGCCGGGAAGGGCACCGACGCACGTGCCAAGAATCGAGGCCTTTAAAACGGTCAGCTTGTTCCGGAGAATAATCTTCAGGGTTTCCCAAAGGGAGATGCGCCCGAATTCAGGTATGCTGCTTGTGCCGAGGAGCTTTGCGTCTCCCACATTCTTGAGCACCTCTGAGAGGCCGAAGAGTCCCACCATGGCAGGTATGAACCCGATTCCTTCCAGAAGTTCCATGTTTCCCCCGGTGAACCGGGGAAGACCGGTGGTGATGTCCATTCCGACGGTGGAAACAAGAAGCCCGAGCGTTGCGGACAAAACGCCGTTGATGGGCCTTCCCGCGCTCAGAACAGCGCTCATGCTCAGACCGAAGATTCCGAGCCAGAAATACTGGAAGTTGGTGAATTTGAGGGCAAATCTTGCCAGCGGAGGGGCGACCGCCATAAGAAGGAGCATTCCGATGAAACCCCCTATGGCGGAACAGAGAAGGTCAATGGAAAGGGCTTCCATTCCCCGTCCCTGTTTTGTCAGCTCGTAGCCGTCGAGTGTCGCAGCTCCTGAAGCCGGGGTCCCGGGAATCCGAAGGAGGGTTGCCGGTATGTCACCGGTGAAGATGGACGTGAAGGAAACGCCGAGAATCATGGCCATTCCTGCGAGAGGTTCCATGTAATAGGTTACGGGTATGATGAGGGCCACCCCCATGGTGGCCGTCAGACCGGGGGTTCCTCCGATAAGGACTCCGAAGGCCATGGAAAGGATCCACGGGAAAAAAATGGCGGGGCGGAAAACGGCGAGTATTTCCTCGAACATATCAGGCTCCTCCTACCATGGAAGTCCCAACTCGCCGAGGGGGAGCTGAATTTGAAAGACGCGGCCGAAGACAAGAAGAATAAAAACGACTGTAATGAATGTCACTGCGAAAGCTTTCAGCACGCTTACCCTGAGACGGAGAAGGAGAAACATGGAAAAAAGAACGGTGGAAAGAGCATATCCCATCCATTGCATAAGCTGAACATATACTGCAAGGGAAAGTATTACAATTACCCCGTTCGCCCCTACGGGGCCCCATCCCCTGCCGGAGGCTTCCTCCCCGGACTTCAGGCCTGAAACCACCTGGTACAGCCCGCAGGGAATCAGCACAACGGAAAGAAGAACCGGGAAAAATGCCGGGCCGGGGATTTTCTTTCCGGCAGATACAGCCTCCGGAAATGTGGAACTTGTACGGATAACCCACAGGGAAACAAGGACCAGCGATACGCCGAAGATGATTCTCAGAGTTTTTTTCATTGACAGCCTCCGGAAGAAAGGGCATCCCGCCGGGATTCGGCGGGATGCTTTCCCTGGTAAGGGAACTATTTTTTTAGATAGCCGCCCAGTTCCATGACGTTCTTGAGGTCAGTATCCTGCCGGCGGACGAATTCAGCGAACTCTTTCGGACCGCGGATCATTACCCCGAAGCCGTTCTTGCCCATGAACTCCTTGTATTCGTCGGAATCGGTAATCTTTTTCATGGCGTTGTACAGGACATCGATTACTTCGGCAGGAGTGCCCTTCGGGACGGCAAAACCCCGCCACGTTCCGGCCGACCAGTCGATGCCGCTTTCTTTCAGTGTCGGAACATCCGGGAAAGCGGGGTCCCGGGAATCGGCCATAATGGCCAGGGGGCGTATTTCTCCGGCTGCAATCTGGGAGGCCGCTTCGGGAAGGCTGCAGGTGATTACTTCCACGTGACCTCCAAGAAGCTCGATGATCGAGGGAGCGGCTCCCGTAGTGGGGATCCAGCTGACGGCATTGACAGGGATGCCCGCCTTGTCGAGCATCCCTATCCTTGCAAGGTCCCAGACACCGCCGGCAGCAGTTCCGGAGAACTTGAACTTTTCAGGATCAGCCTTCACCGCTTCAAGAAGCTCACCGAGGTTCTTCCATGGAGCGTCAGCCTTCACCATCACCCCGGCGGGGTCCTGGTTCAGCTGGATCACGTAGTCGAAATCCGCATATGTGAGTTCTGTCAGACCCATCCAGTGCATGGTGGCCAGTTCCAGGGTCACCATGGTGATTGTATAACCGTCCGGTTTTGAAAAGGCTCCTGCCGAATGACCGACGGCGCCGTTGCCGCCCGTCTTGTTTGTGACGGGGAAAGGCTTGCCGAGTTCTTTCTCGAGCTGGGCCGCCATGAAACGGGTCAGCCTGTCTGTTCCGCCGCCCGCTCCCCAGGGGCAGACGACGGAAACGGCTCTTTCAGGGAAGGCGGCAAAGGCAGCCGAGGCCAGAAAAACGAAGAGGACCGAAAATATCAGTATTCGCGACATCTTTCTCATGAAAAAACAACTCCCTTCAGAAAAAGTATGGGACACGGAACACCGCCGGCGCTGTAACCTGCACCCTCCTTTCAAAGGGAATACAAATTGCGCAATACCCCTTTTTCTTTCAGTATATCAAAAAACGATGCCCTCTACATCTCTTTTGCCTCCCTTCTCTCATGAGAAGTCCGTTCTTTCCATCCTGAACTAAATCCGCAGCTTGAAAAAAAGGGCTCCTTGGGCGAGAATAGTGTAGGATTCTTTTCGTTCCTGTAATAAACTGCTTTCTATAAAAACAAATAGAATGAACTTCAGGAGCGAAGAATCGAAATCTTGGAAAGAGGTGACATGATGGCCCGCTACACATCAGAAGAACTGATGAAAATGGAACATGAATACGGTGCCCACAACTACCATCCTCTGGAAGTCGTAATTTCAAAGGCTGAAGGTATCTGGGTCGAAGACCCGGAAGGACGCCGTTACATAGACATGCTCTCGGCATACTCGGCAGTGAACCAGGGACATCGGCATCCAAAAATAATCAAGGCACTCAAGGACCAGGCCGATATCCTCACGCTCACCTCGAGGGCTTTCTTCAACGACAAGTGGCCCCTCTTCGCCCAGAAACTTTCCGGTGTAACAGGGAAAGAAATGATACTCCCCATGAACACCGGTGCGGAAGCCGTCGAAACAGCCATCAAAACCATGAGAAAATGGGGTTACATGGTCAAGGGCGTTGAAAAGGACAAAGCTGAAATCATCGTCTTCGCCGGGAATTTCCACGGCAGAACGGTCACCATCATCTCCTTCTCCGTCGATCCCGACGCAAAGGATAATTATGGCCCCTACACCCCGGGATTTGTCGTCGTCCCCTACGACGATCTCGAAGCGGTGGAAAAGGCCGTAAATAAAAATACTGTCGGCATACTTGTAGAACCCATTCAGGGAGAGGCCGGCGTGGTAGTGCCGAGGGAAGGGTTCCTCAAGGGACTTGAATCCATTGCCCGGAAGAACGACATCCTCCTTGCAGTTGACGAAATCCAGACGGGATTCTGCCGCACGGGAAAGACCTTCGCCTTCGAGCACGAAGGGATCACGCCCGACATCATCATCATGGGCAAGGCGCTCGGCGGCGGAGTGATGCCCGTCTCCGCCATCGCCGCCGACAAGGACGTCCTTGGCGTGTTTCTTCCCGGGACCCACGGTTCGACCTTCGGAGGGAACCCCCTTGCCTGCGCCGTGGCATCCGCATCAATCGACGTGCTCTTCGAGGAGAAGCTGGCCGAACGCTCCGCGGAACTTGGAGCCTATTTCATGGAGGGAATCCGGGCTTTGAACTCCCCAAAGATCAAACTGGTCAGGGGGAAAGGCCTTCTTATCGGCGTGGTTCTTCACGAATCCGCAGGCAAGGCCCGGAACTACACCACCGCCCTCAAGGAGAAAGGGCTTCTCTGCAAGGAGACCCACAACTGGATCATCCGGTTCGCTCCCCCACTGATTATAACAAAACAGGAGATCGACATCGCCCTCGGGAAGATGGCGGAGGTCTTCTGCGGCGTAGAGGCGAAAGCCTAGAAAATCCAATGTCCGGAACATGATGAGGAAAGGGTTCCTCCGGCGCCACGGGAGGAGCCTTTTTTTTCTGTGCCCGCCTTAGGTTCCTGACAGTGCATGCAGCCTTCTCTCAAAAGTGGAATCTCTGGTATCCTTAATACAATCTTGTTATTCTCGAAGGAGCTGGTAATCGTGCGCTACCTTCCATTCGGCAGCACAGGCGCCATCGTTTCAGAACTCGGCTTCGGCGGCATTCCCATCATCAGGCTCACAACGGACGAAGCGGTGAGGGTCCTCAAAAGGGCCTACGACAAAGGAATTACCTTCTTTGATACCGCGAATTCCTATGAGGGAAGCGAAGAAAAATTCGGATTGGCGCTGTCCGGCGTGAGGGAGAAAATCTTCATCGCTACCAAGAGCAAGAACCGTGACGGAAAAGGCGTATCGGAGCACATCGACCTTAGCCTGAAGCGAATGAAGACCGACTATATCGATCTCTTCCAGTTTCACCAGGTCGTCCAGGAAAAGGACTGGCAGGCCATCATCGCTCCCGGCGGAGCCCTCGACGCCGCTCTGGAGGCCCAACGACAGGGGAAGGTCAGGTTTATCGGCATCACGTCCCACGGCATCCCCATGGCCGTAAAGGCCATCTCCACAGGCAAGTTCGTCTCCATCCAGTTTCCGTTCAATTTCATCGAAACAGGAGCGGCAGAGTCTCTTCTCCCCCTCGCTCAAAAAATGGGTCTCGCCTTCATTGCCATGAAGCCCTTTGCCGGCGGGGCCATCAGCGACGCGCCTCTCGCCTTCAAGTTCCTGAGGTCACATCCGTACATCCTGCCCATTCCGGGGTACGACTCGGTGGAATCCGTCGACCAGGTGACCTCTTTCTACGATTCTCCCAATGCCGTGACCGATCAAGACCGCAGGACCATGAAATCCATCGCCGACACTATGGGAAAGGAGTTCTGCCGCAGATGCGAGTACTGCCAGCCCTGCCCCCACGGAGTTTCCATCACCCTCGGCATGACCTACCCCCTGCTCGCCTCCCGCATGTCCCCCCAAGTGGCGTGCGGGTACGTGACACAGGCTCTCGAGACGCTTCCCCTGTGCGTGGAGTGCGGCGCATGCCTGCCCAAATGTCCCTACAACCTCCCGATTCCACAGATGCTCAAAAAACACTACGCCCTGTTCAGGGAACACCGGAAGCTCTATCACAGCGAATGAAAAGTACGGCGTGCTTGTGAAACCGACATCCGTGTCGGTTCCTCGTCCCTTGGCACTGTCCGCCCTCCCCTGGGGATCCCTCCGCAAAGAGCGCCAAAGAGCGCCAAAGAGCGCGGAGCGAGATCTCTTCGCCCCTGGGGGAGGGCGAATTCACCTTATGCCCGGCGACACTCCCGCTGCCTGAAAAATTTGCGGATTTAGGAAACCGCACTTGGCAAGCCGAAAGTGAACGTGTATAATTCTTTTCTGTGCGGAGAAGTGCCCGAGTGGTCGAAGGGGATTGACTCGAAATCAATTGGGCGGCTTGCTGCCCCGTGGGTTCGAATCCCACCTTCTCCGCCAGCTGAAGAACTGTTTCCCAGGTATGGCAATCTTGGAAAGCTGTGATATAATGTTCGCCGTTGTATGCGGAGAAGTGGCCGAGTGGTCGAAGGCGGGCGCTTGGAGAGCGTCTGAACCGTGAGGTTCCGTGGGTTCGAATCCCTCCTTCTCCGCCATTAATCATGCCTTAATACTGGAAACAGAAGAGAAAAACGGTATACACGCTGTGCGCCAAAAGCGTACAGCACCCTTGGTGTTACAAACTGGTGTTCCATTCATCGAGCGCCGCGGGAATATTTATTATTTCCGCTGGGTCATACCTCAAACGGAGCGATTCCTATGGAACAAATCGGAAATCCGGCTCTCCCTCAAAACCCCCTACCTCAAACTCGCGCGAAAAAGAGGAGAATACCTTCGCGCTGGACTGATTTTTCTGCCCATGAATCTCACGCCTGAAGAAAAAGACGAAAGAGTCAAATTGCTCCATGAGGAAGCCCTGCTTCTCACCGACAAGTACAACCCTTCCTGGGACGACTCCGTCGAGTCGGTTGCCCTGGCCCGTGACCACTCCCTTCATCTGACTCCCGACGAAGAGACGGAAAAGGAAGCGATCAACGAGGTCTACGGTGACACAAAGCAGCACAATAACTTTTGGGAGCTTTTCGAGGGAAAAAGAAGAATCATCCCCGTCACCTCCGAAAAATCACCTGAAACGGAATTCTCCCAGCGAGAGATAGACTTAATGGTGGAGCTGCTCATCGCAAATGACTGGGCCTTTCTTGAAAAAAAACTCCTTGCATCCGACCACCGCATTGTCGAAGGGTACAATCTCGGGATATCAATGGAGGTTGAGGACCTGACCCTCTATCTCCTTGTCCGGAAGAAGAATTTCCGGAACATACTAAAGGCCAGAGCTTTTACCGACCTTTACAACGTCCGGAAACTCATCCCCCACACAAACAGGCATTTCCCGTCGATCGCCCAAAAATTCGTATCCGGCGCACTGGCGAATTGCGACCGTGCCCTAAGGGAACTCAACGGCATTCTTCCGCCGGAATCCGTACAAATTGCCTACAGATCCGAACATCCGGTAGTGCCGCCGGCAGTTTCAGTGAATAATACTACACCCCTTCCCACTGTAGGACCGGACTATGAAGACCCGGAAATCGCAACGCTCGTACAGGAAATTATTGCCGAGAAGACTACATCAAAAGCCCGGAAGGAAGTTCGCTGGACGGAAAAGACCCGAGGAGAGTTTGAGTCGAAATTCAAATTCATTCTTCGCTATTTCGGCCAAGGCAGAAAAGTTTCCGAAATAACCAAGGAACATCTCACCGAACTCATGGATATTTTCAATACCCGGCTGTCTGCCCGGCAGGGACAAAAGATGGAGGATCTCGATCCCAATGTACTTCTCCGGGGGAAAATACCAGAGGAGAAGATTTCCAACGCTACGGTGGAAAAATGGACCACCGCGCTGAATATGATCCTGAAGAGGGGCCACGATTTCTATCCCCGGGCTTTGAAAGTCCCCTATTCCATAGTGAAGAAAGAAGTGGTGCTTCCGGACAAGGAACAGAAATTTGTCCGTCTCACCTACTCCCCTGATGACCTGCAGAAGCTTTTCGACAGCACCTTCGTAACAGATTCGCTCAAGGGGGGAAAAGCCATCGGGACGCCGGCCTACTTTCTCTTCGGGGCATTGACGGGCGCCCGGGCGGAAGAATTGGGGCAATTATGCCGGGGCGATATTTTTACTGCCGACGGTATCCTGTGCCTGCGGATCGACGAAAATGCTGAAATGGGAACCCGGGTGAAGAACAAAGCTTCCAAAAGAACCATCCCGGTACCGGAACCCCTTGTTCGGATCATGCAATTCTTGATGATCGAAAAGGAAGAGACGGACAATATCTGGGGATTCACCAAGGGGCGAGGAACAAAAGCCTCCTTCTCGCGGAACGCTGCAAGATGGTGGAATACTTACGTCAAGGAAAGACTGGGCGAAGACGCAGCCCAAACATTCCCTAACGGTCAAACGGGCGTCAAAGTGTTTCACTCTTTCCGTCACACCATCGCCAGCGTCGGAAAAACGATCGGGATAGAAAAATGCTATACGTCCGAAATTCTTGGCCACGAGCCTAGTGATGCCACGAAAAATACCACAACGCACTACGAATCCAAGTTTTCTCCTTCTGAACTGGCGCCCAAAATGAAATCGATATACGACGCGCTGGAAGTGGACTGGAAGACAGTGGCTGATAAGGTCCTCGCTGAAATGGTCAAGCGGCGCAACATCTCCTGAGAAACTAAAAAAAAGGCCGGAAACCCAAACGGAGGGAAAGAGATCTCACGCTTTTCCTCCGTTCTTTTCTTCATTCAGGTCCATTTCCCCTTAGGTCGGAAAACCTTCCCCCTTCCCTTCCAGCCCAAACGTGGAACGTGAAGAAACACTTCTTCAGCATCTTAATAAGGTCTTCTCGCTCCTACACCCAGATGGAGAGCTTGGTTAGATCCTCAACGACACTTCTCCACATGCTCCTGTACCGTGTTCCTTCCTTTACTACTTCTGTTGCTGGTAATCGTACCATCCTTTACCGGTCTTCATTCCGTATTCCCCGGCCTTCTCACGTGAGCCTCAACTTTGGTAAAGGTAAAATGCAAAACGCGTTTTTTTAGAGAGACGCTTGCTCGCAGATATAAGAGCCACTGGCGCGCGGGGTAAGAGCCACCCCATTTGGACAAAGCGGCTCTGCACCTTGATAACCTGTCGAAAAGATCTGCAAACATGCGAGCCTCAAAGAAATATATGGTAATATTTGGGAAAATGTTTATTGAAAGAAGAGAGTGTCCTTATTGAAGAATGCAGGATTTCAGCCAATGCAGTGGCGTAGTTCGAGAATCGTGCTGAAAATCTCTGGGCAGTCCATACCGCCATGTTTGCCGGAAATCCGGGGGAGGTAAATATGAGCAAAGAATCCCATATTGATGTGCCGGAATCCATACGGCCCTACCTGAACGAAATTGCGGATCGCCTTTGGTCTAACCGTGCCGCGGTCATGGTCGGCGCCGGTTTCAGCAAGAACGCGGGCGATGGATTTCCTGATTGGAACCAGTTGGGAGACCTTTTTTTCCAGAAGGCACGTGGCGAAAAGCCTGATTCAACCCAAAAGAAATATTTGAATGTCTTGAGACTGGCCGATGAGGTGGAGGCAGCATTCGGTCGGCCTGCGCTGGATAATTTGCTGCGAGACAATATTCCTGATCTCACTATCGAACCATCCGATCTTCATGTCCAGATTCTTGAATTACCGTGGGTGGATGTGTTCACGACCAATTATGATACCCTGCTTGAACGGGCTAGCGCAAAAGTAGTGACGAGGAGATATCGGCCCGTTGTCAATACAGAGGATATCCCTTACGCTGACAAACCAAGAATTGTAAAGCTTCACGGCAGCTTTCCATCCGAGCGCCCCTTTGTCATCACCGAGGAGGATTATCGGCGGTATCCGTATGATAATGCTCCTTTTGTCAATACCGTCCAGCAGTCTCTACTGGAAAATACGTTGTGTCTGGTAGGGTTTTCCGGGGATGATCCGAACTTTCTCCAGTGGCTTGGCTGGATTCGCGATAATCTCGGCAGAGACAAAATGCAGAAAATATATCTTTTAGGAGCCTTTGACCTGTCGTCAGCAAAGATACAACTTTTAGTGAAACGTGGGATTACGGTTGTCAATATGTCTTGCTGTTCTGGCATCGATAAGCATGACCACAAGCAGGCTTTAAAGAAGTTTCTTGATTTTATGGAAACGAAGGAACCGAAATTACCCGGCTGGCCTGAGACTACTCAAAAAATGATGTCTCCCCCTCAGGCTGCGGACCGCATCGAAGCGGTAAAGAAAATCACGGAAGAATGGCGGAAGCAGCGACAAGACTATCCGGGATGGCTGATCCTGCCAAATAGTAATCGCGAAAGACTTTGGAAATACACACAGGATTGGGTCAATTATTCCCTGGGTATGGATCAATTTCCCCCAGGATTGGATATCCAATATACGTTCGAGTTGATCTGGCGGCTTGAACGGTGTTTGCTGCCGCTTTTCTCCGAAGTTGCCACGATATGTGAAGTAATTCTCGAAAGGTGCTACCCCTTCGATAAGGACAATCCATCCAAAAACCGCCTGTCCCGCGCTGGGGCAGAGGTGGTCTGCAACCTTCCCTGGAAGGAAATTAAGGAAGCATGGATAGCACTAGCACTTGCCATGCTTCGGTTCTACCGTGAGGAAGGGCTTCTTAAAAAATGGAAGGAAGCAGAAAAACGACTCAAGGCAATTTCTGATCAATTTTCGGTGGAGCAACAAGAATTTTTGAATTATGAAGGTGTTCTCTTCTGCCTTTTTACCTTGGATTTGCCCAATGTCAAAGAAAGACTTGAAAATTGGCTACCCAACCAATCACATCCTTATTGGATGGTGAAGCGCGCGGCTTTACTAGCTGAGATCGGTTTGGTTAACCAAGCGGAAATTCTTGTTAGAGGTGCCCTTGAAAGGATCAGAAAAAGTACCAATAGCAAGAAAGGAAGGCCTGATCTTTCCATGTTTTCCCAAGAGAGTAACGCAATGCTTCTGGGAGAATATATTCAAAACGCCGCTGCATTTCAAAGAAACAACTTGGGTGAGTTTCAAGATAAAAATAAGCAGTTCCAAGATCGTTGGAGTAAATTAAAAGGTTACAAATGCGATCCATGGGGCGAATTGAAGCTGTTTGAACTGGCTCTGAGTGCTCCACCCATTCAGAGAAAAAGCATCTCGGAAAAGCATGAATTTGACGTAGGGCGGATTACCCGGACATTCTCAACGGGGGGCATTGATCAGGAGCTGTTCAATGCGTACTCTTTCCTCCGCTTCTGCGAAGATGCAGGAATACCGTTTCATCTTGGAAATTATACATTTGCAACAAAAACTGCTATGGGATGTTTGCAGCGTATTTCACGGTCTTCTTCCTTTTGGGCGGCCGCCACGCTTGCCAGGTTGGGAGACACGAAGGCCGCTGACGAGCTCTTCAACCGCGAATCAATTTATAAATTTACCGACAAAGAAGCGGACCAGCTCATTCAAAGCTATCTGGAAACGCTTGACAATTGCCGGGATGACATACGCACCGGTGATGTTTTTCGAAATAACAACTTTGGAACACGTCTCGCCCGACTTTTGCCAGAAGTCATTTCGAGGCTATGCTGCAAGTGTTCGAGTGACATGAAAGGCAAACTCCTCTCTTTTCTTGCGGAAATCTATGCTTCCCCCGATAAGGGGAAATACGGAAACGTTAAGAGCTTGGTCAGAAGGCTTCTTAGTTCAATGTCAGAAACAGAGCAATATAACCATATTCCCGACTTGCTGAAAATACCGGTTCCTGAAGGCCTCCATAATCCAATTATCAGGGATGAATTTAGAAATCCGTTTCTATTGTTCAATCTCAATCAAAAACCTGCGTTTGCTGTGAAGAGAATAGATATTCAACCGGAATTTATTGAAAAATTGTTGTATGAAACCGGGTTAGAGGATACAGAGCGCAGACGCTGGGCGCTTTCTTCCCTGATACAGCTTCATAAGATGGAATTACTCGATGCCGGACAAAGCAAGAGACTGGCATCTGATCTCTGGAGAGTGACCGACCAATATGGTCTGCCGGAAGGCACTGATTTTTATAAGTTCGTTTTTTTGAGCCTTCCGCATCCAGAAGGCGTTGATCTTGCGAAACTTTTCAGGAACTATGTTACGGCTGCTTCTTTTCCGGTTCAGAAGGACAAGCAGAAAGGTGGTATTGCTATTACGGGGGGAAGCATTCCTCTTGCGACGGAAATCCTTGGAGCAAATAGCAGCGAAGAGATTTTCTGGACGAGGGAAGATGCTGTTGAGATATTGCAAAAACTGCTTGTGTGGTGGGATGCTGACAAGAGCATGCTGGATAAGGAAGAAAGGGGACCTGCGTGGTTCGGATCTATTCCTGAAGAATTTCGGGCGAGATTCGCTTCCATTGCCTCACTGCTTGCCGAGGTTGTGGGCCCAAAGCTCAGCCCGGATTCTCCTGCAGAAATCAAGGATTCTCTCAGTCGGCTTTTTGAAGAAATGCGGAAGCATTCCCTGCATACTCTGGAGGCTGAGGCCGCATGCCTTCATCTTTTCCCAGAACGAAAATTCGATGTTTTTGATCGAATCAAATCATCCTTGATTTCGAACATAGAGGACCGAGAGAAAGACGGTCTCGAAGCTATCTCCAGGATTGTTTTCGGAAATATGGATGCGGATGACGGTTCGGTGGAACCAGATCCGCTTTTGATGCTTAGTCAATATCTTACGTGGCATTTTGGACATTCCACGAGTCGGGCAATGTCGATAGTCGTTCGCATTCTAAAGAAGACGTCAGGTCAATTTTATGCAAAGCAGCAGATGTGCGTCCTGGAAGAAGCCGCACAACATCAACTCGGTCGACTGCTTGGCGAAACATCGTACGACAAGGACGACTCAGTTCTGACCTTTGAAAAGAAAGTGGAAATGCGCCGTTCTGCAGCAACCCTAGCAGCCACACTTCAGGCACGATACGGAGCACGCGGTTTGCCTGTTCCAGGCATCGTCGAAGAATGGCGAAAGAGATGTTTTTCGCCTCGAGAATTCTCTGAAGTTACAAGCGCATGGATGAATTAGGAGGTAATTTGAAGAGTATCCCATAACGTCTCTTTCCTTGCTGAATGACCTTCCCCGGAATTGACGGACACAGATGAAGGCCCGACAAGGGGAATGATTCCACCACTGGAGGTGCCTCACATGGAAAAAGGGAGAGAGACGCCGGAACTACGACCCTGAATTCAAGCAGGAAGTGCTCCGGCTGGTGGCGGAAGGGAAGCTTTCCTTTAAGGTTGCCGAAGACCTTGGAATTCGGGTAGATCTGATTTATGCCTGGAGAAAGTGGGAGAAAAAGGAAATGGGAGCCGTCGCCTTTGCTCAGTCCGGAGGCAAGGTCCTCACCCCGGAAGAAGAACTCAAGGCTCTCCGGGAAGAACTGGCCTTCACCAGGCGTAAGCGTGACATCCTAAAAAAAGCCTTGGCCATCTTCTCGAAAGAACCTCAGAGTCGCTGAAGTACGAGGTTGTACGGGATCACGTGGAATATCCTGTGGAGGAGATGTGCAGGGGGCTCAAAACATCCTGGAGCGGCTACTATGACTAGCCTAAAGAATTCCGCTGCCAGGAAGGAACGAAAAAAGCAGAGGGAAAAGCTAGTGAAGGTCATCCGCCGGATCCACGAATGCAAAACGCGTTTTTCTAGAGCCACCTGCGCGATTCTCTGAGAGCCACTCCACCGAAAAGGAGCGGCTCTGCACCTTGATAACCTGTCGCAAAATTGTTTGCAAAATAGAAATTGCAAGGGGGATTTCCCCCTTGCAAAAAACACTTTCTCTGTCGTTGCACAACCTCCTGCAAGCTTTTAAAGTGAAATAAGCTCTGTAGAACGTTTTTTTCTGTAGATAGCTCGTAACGACTGGATGTATTGTTTATACGTATCCGGATACTCCAGCTGAAAAAAGATTTCTGCCGCATGGATCCTTTTATCGTCATCCTCGTCCAGGGTCAGCCAAAATATGGCTTCCGATTCGTTCTCAGAAAATTTATCTGCCTCCGCAAAAGCGACTCTCAAAGGTTGGCAGTGTCAAAATTCTTTCGCACATTTGTTTCTCAGCCCCAAGATCTACAGTCCCCCGGAAGGGGGATTTTTTTTCTTTGCTCCCCTCATACGCTCAGAGGGAGATGTTTCTCTTCCTTTTCCCTCTCCAAAAAGTTGTTATTCAGTACTCCGTAAGAAACGTCCAGCTTGTTTGGTCAGAAAAAACTGACCGTACAGGATTCGCCGGAATAATGGTAAACGACATGAACGGTCTTGAGAAATTCTACAATAAGCAATTCCCCGGGATGACTCCGGAGTGAGTTTGTCAGTCAGGGCCTAGCCTATTTCACTGTTGATGATGTCCTCTCTGGCTTCTTTGAGCCACTGGATAACCATATCAAGCTGGTCAATGTGAATGAAAACGGACGATTCGCCGTTTCCAACATCTTCCGTATCTGTTATGACAACCATTTCGGCATCCGCTTCAGAGCTTACTTCTATAGCATGCATCTTTTTCTTGTAGGCACACATAAGGGAACACCTCCGTTGATGGTTTAATCAAAGTATACCGCATCGCGGAAGGAAACGAGGTGCACACATGAACGATCCCACGGTCCTTTGGTTTTCCGGCGTGTCACTTGGGTTGAGCTTCATACCTCCCTCCCCCAGCCAATTTTGAAGAACACGCCTTTCGCCATTTAAGTTCCCTCGTTTTTATCCTCGCGTTTTTTGTTTAGCCCTATGCAAACCGCTATGTTAAATGCGAATACCACAATTTCTCTTTGGAGGCGGTAAGCGTGGGAAGCAAAAAAGTGCGTATAGTAATCACCGGAGACAGCAAGATGAAGGCCCTGGAAGAAGCAAGGAAATGGGTTCTGCAGCTTGAAAAGGAAGTACTGGAGCAACGGCGCAACTGCCGGACGCGTGGTCTGATCCTTCTCGGAACCGCTCTTCTCGGCGCTATTTCCGACGAGGATGTGAAGTTCCAGATTTACGAACAGTTCATTGAAATCGACGCCCTGCAGAAAAGCAAAAATTCAACGGTGGAGTCGAAAAAGGCGGCAAAGGAAAAGGCAGGAAAAACTGTCATTGGTCTGGCGAAAGCGCTTTCGGAAAAACTAAAAAAAGAGGCGGCGCCTGCCGGCCAGGATGCCTCTCAGGGCGGCACGGTTCCCCCGTCAGAGACAAATCAATCATAATCATGTGGAAACCCTACGTGAGGTTTTCGTCCTTCTGTTCCGGGGTGCGGGCGGTACATTCGGCATCCGCTCATGCTTCCTACCTCACGAGGGAAAAGGAATGTCTTCTTTGGGGTATGGAAAGCAGAGATAGAGAAATATCCGACCGCAGGGAAGCCGCCAATCGATGGAAAGAAATAGCAGAAATGGAAACGGGGCTCTCCCCTCTCGACACTCCTGCGGGGAGAGCCCGCCATGATGCCTGCGTCCAGGTGCGCCTGTTTCTGCCCCTGCCGAATCTGGTCTTCGACGGCATGGCGAAGGCAGAAATCAGGGATGCACTCACCACTCTCGTCCGGGAACTCGGGCTGGATTCCACGGACGTGCTGTGGTCCCTCCACAAAGGATTGCCCGGTGGTTCCGGAAAGAAGGAACGGGACCAGAATCTCCACCTTCATATTTCCTATCGTCCAAGAAACGATGAAGGACACAAACACAGGATTTCCATCCGCAGGGAAGTGATTTCCCTGCGGGAGGCCCTGGGCGGATGGCTCCAGGAGAGAGGGTACCCAATCGACTGGAAATCCGTGTCAAAACCCGGGAAACGGCGGCATATTTCTCCGGAGAAAATCGTCATGGCAGAGCGGGGAGAACCGCTCCACTCTCCGGAAGAGCAGCTCCAGGCGGACCTGACCCTGGCAAAACGGCTCGTTGCGAAGCTGACCCGGGAAGAGGCGCGACGAATTCTTCGTGGACTCCTTCGTTTGGAAGATGCCGCCTTTTCCCGGCTTGAAGAAGTAATAGGGTTGCAGGGCTGGTCGATTTCCAGGATACGGAGGGGGAAACGAGATACCTGGATTTTGAAGGACGAGTCCGGAAAAGAGCTCGCTCTTCGCAGGATCCTGAATTACAGGGAAGAAGACGTCCATCGTCTTTTTCTTGCCCTCCAATCAAGGGACGCAGAGAAAATCCCTTCAAAAAAACTCTCCGAAATTCCACTGAAACTTGGGGAGGACGATGCGGAAATTGAACAGGCTGAATTGAAGGAAAGCACTCCCGAAATCTCACGAAATTAAACCAGCGGCCTTTTCCAGCCGCGCTTGCCGAAAAATAGGGAACGCCCGTTTTCCACCCCTGAAACAACCCCGCAAGTATTTACGTTATCTGTAAATTTTCCCCGGCTCTTCCCCGAACCGCAAGGCGAAATGAAAGGCCTTGCAGGGGGTCCTGCCTGCGTTCCGATCACCTTTTTCCGGTGCAGCTCGTGTGTTCCTTGAAGTCCGCTGGTCCTTTCCTGCGGGCTTGCTTTTCGTCTTTTGCCCCTGCAAGGCTCAAGGGTGCGTTGGCTGGCGCCAACACTCCCTTTCGGCAGGGGGCCTTCGCCCCCTTGCATCCCCCGAAAGCAAAGGCGGAAAGGGGGGTCAGTCTTTCTCTTCCGGGGTCGCTCCATTGTCCAGAGCCCATTCCAGAAGCCAGCGGATCGCCTGCGCCCGGGACTGGAACCTTTGTTCGAAACGAAAATCGTCGAGTCTTTCCAGTAATTCCTGGTCAATAACGAAAGTCAATAAAGGACTTGTACGCTGTCCCATTGCATGTACCTTCCTCTCATTTCCGTAAGGATTTTTCCCCATTTTCTGGAAGTCACAAAGGCAAGAGTGTTGCTAACGCTCTGTTGCATATTAAAAGTTTATCATAGAAGAAATAACGACACTATTTACACATAAAGCCCTATAAGCTATAATGGTTCCGTAAGCAGGAGAACAAGCTTGAAAGGAGTGAAGTTTTGTGTCCAACATGGTGATTCTCAAGTCATGGATTGAGGGCACCCGTCCCCTCCTGTGGAACGCGTTTTCGGTCAGCATGCTGACGGGGGAGAAAAAGCGAAAAACCGGTTCTGCCGGCAATAATCCGGATGAGTGGAAGCAGACAGTACTGGCCACTCCGGAACGCCGGCTTTTCGTAAAGGGCAGCTATCTTTTCAGCTGCCTGCGCGATGCAGCACGGTTTACGCGGGAAGGAAAAGGGACACTGCAGAGAAGCGTGGCGGCCACGCTGCAGATTTTGGACGAAGAAATTCTGGTGGACCGCTTTATTCCCGAGGAAATGTTTGTTACTCCCGAAGCGTTTCATAATGCCAAGGATAAGGATGTCTATATTGATGTTTGCGGAGTCCGGAATCCCACAACCCGTGGGAAAAACGTCCGCTACAGGGTTGCCTGTTCCAGCGGGTGGAAATGCAGTTTTTCCCTTGTCTTCGATAATACCCTGGTGTCCAAAATCGCCATGCGCTCCATCATCCACGACGCTGGAAATCTTGTAGGACTGGGAGACAGCCGGTCCATAGGATCAGGACGGTTCCGGGTTGAAAAAATCGAAGAATCTGTGTACATTTCCGATGCCGAAAAGACGTCCGCCTAGAACGATATGGCTGGAGCTACGGAAAATTGTATGGATTCGCTGCAACGGAAAATGCTCTCACTGCGGAAAGGAACTTTCCCTCTTTCGCTGCCATATCGATCATATTCACTCGGGGAAAAACGGAACAAACAAAATCCGCAACCTGAGAGTACTTTGCCCCAAATGCCATACCCTGCGCCTTGACAAACGGCATCGGGGGTTAGTCGGAAAAGGTCTCCGGCTTGGAATCATCGACGAGAACTGGAGATCGAAAACCTGGGAATAATCGAAGCTGAAGCGAGCTTCTCATTCTACCGGGTCTCGCTTTTGAGATTCCGGAACTCGGCAGAACTCGCCCCGACATCCCATGGACTCGGCGACAAATGGCTAGGCCGGGCGCGCATCGTCTCGGATTGGCATGGTTGACCCGGAACTGGATTTTTCAGTTCCGGGTTTTATGTTTGAAAAAAATACGGGCTTCTAAAAGAACAGTCCGTTTTCCCTCTTCATTGCCGCTCATTGATTAAGATTTACCTGCATGGGAATTCCCGCTCCGAAAGAATATCTCGGAAATAGAATCCATATCTGGAAATGATGAAAATTACTTTCCCCGGTAATGTCACTCCTCGGAGTACTAGGCTGGATCGCATCTACAGAAAATCCAAAGTGTCGTGAATCCGAGATAGGTCACCCCTCCATCCACCACCATATTAAAGATGGAAAAGGCAAATGCAAAGTTCTGGTCTTACAGACCTCTCATTTAAAAACGGAGGATATGACGCAATCTTCCTCCTCATCAAAACGTGAAAAGTCTTAGTAGTGGTCATTCCGGTCAAGGTAAATTACCAAGCAGAAAATACCATCCTTGTTCTTTGTTTTCTCCACCATCACAAAACCTTCTGTTGAAACGTTACAATATATACCGCTCCGTGAAATCCGGTTCTTCCGATATTTCCGCGGCCTTCAGATGCTTCAGGTGAATCTCCCGTATAAACCGGATCGTCTCTTCGTACAGCTCTGGATATTCAACCCGATAAAACCGCTCCGCAGTCCGGACTCTTTTCTCGTCGTCACCTATAAGCCAGAACATCGCCTCGGTCTCGTCCCCGGGGAAAATACCCGCCTCTGCAAGGATGTCCCTCAAAGGTCGGCCCCTGTACCCGTGCTCCCTCTCTAAATAAAGGTTCACTTCGGTCCCCAGCACTTCAGGGGCCATTGATTCCACAGGAAAGCTTCGTATGTAATCAGGGTCATTTTCAATAAGGATTTCCAGCACCGACCATCCCACCCACGCCTTTATCTGCAGGATGTCGGGGGCGTATCGGAGCGATTCCGGAATGCGGCCGCTCAGGGCCGCCGGGATGGCAAGGCCGGTACCGCTCCACCTGTCTCCGGCATTTAAAGGATTCACCAGGCGTTCCTTTGTGAGAATTTTTTCGTCAGGCTTCCTGTCGAAACCGTCGACGTCGCCACCGTCGGTCCTGCTGTAAAAAAGCAGGTAAAAGGGCACCTGGGGATCCGTACCGATGTTGTCATCACTCAGCATCTCCGGCGGGAAAACATCGTTGGCCGCCATCACTACGGCTACCGAGCATCCGGCGATGTCCCTCAAAGAGAGAATCTCCCGGGAAAACAGGTGAAAGGGGATTTTTCTCCGTTCATCCTCGCTGACGAAAAGAGCGGTTTCCGCGATGAAATGGGCGAAGGTCTCTCCATCCCTGGGCCTGTCATCAAAATGATAGTGAGTAAAGAGGGATCGTTTGGCCTCTTCCTGCCTCCAGAGAAGGACTTTGGGAGTTATTTCTACCGATGTATCGCCGGTAATAAGCTCTTCCCAATCTCCCTCCACCGGCTCGAGGAGGAAGCCGTTCTCGTTCTCCGACGGACGGCAGAGGAAAATTTCAAACCCGTCGATTGTCTTTGCCTGTTCAATGACGGCGCGGTGGCTCCCGTAAAAATCAGCGGAAGCATAAAAATGGCAGTGGCTCGGCCAAATTTTAACAACCAAACCGTACATTTCAGCAGCGACAGCCGCCCTCTCTGCGGGATGAGCAGATGGCACAACCGATCCTTTCCCGGTTGTTGTCAGTCGCCCGGAATCCTCATCAGCAGATGAAGATTCTGTTTCTGCTGTCTTTCCCATCATCTCCAAACCTCCGGTTGGATCTTACAGTATGTCCCCAGGCTCCAGAAATAAACATTCGTTTTTAAAGTAATTCAGGTGAACTTCCCGTATTGCCTGAACATTCTCCCTGGACAGCTCAGGAAACTCGATTTCGTAAAAAAGCTCCGCCGCCCGTTGTTTTTGATCATCTTTTTCTATAAGCCAGAAGATCGCTGTTATCTCGTCTTTGGGATACTTGTCCTTCGCTACGAGAACAGCCTTGAAGGTTTCCTCGTTTTCGTTCCAGAATATTTTCGTGTTCATCAGGTCTTCTAGTTGTTCTGCCGTCATGGATTCCACCGGGAAGTTCCTTACAAAGTCGGGCTTGTTTGCTATAATAGCATTCAGTAGCGGATCACCACGACTGCTGTATTTTTCCAGTATTTCCGGCTCATACGTATATTTTTCTGGAAGAGTCCCATCCACGACAGTCCAATAAGCAAGATTGTCCCCCCATCCGTTGCCGGAATTTATCAGCCGTTCTCTCGTAAAGAAATTTCGGATAATATATTCTCTATAATCCTCGTAATCATAGAGATGGAACAGTATCCGTCCGTTAGGGTCGATATCAATAACTTTCTCATTTATCATCTCCGGAGGAAAGACTCCTTCCAGAGCCATCATCAGGGCAACGGAGAATCCGGCACTGTCTTCCATGGCCAGTATTTCGTAAGAGAAAAGGTGAAACGGGATTTTTTTCCGCTCCTCCTCCGACATATTTCTGGCAGACTTGACAATACGATGAGCCAGAGTCTCCCCGCCTTCCGGAGCAATCCCGACAACCAGGTCCCAATGGAAAAGATCCGTATTGAATACGTCGATTTCCTTCTCTTTCAGGGAAAGGACTTCAGGGCCTATCAGAATGGCCGTCTCGTTTCTGGCAACCTTATTCACATCCCCCTCGACAGCCTCAAGCCTGAACACGTTCTCTGACGACCGGCAAATATAAATATTGTGCTCACCTTTTTTTTCCGCCTCTTCAATAACTTTCTCGTGGTCTCCAGTAAAACCGGTGGAGGCATAGAAATGCCACAGTCTACTGTTGTCAATCAAGACAATGCCGTCCCCGATATCGGTTATCCTTCTCTCTGTCATCGTAAAACCTCCCAATTTTTAACGCTTAATAATCTTATGTTAATGGAGCCCACCTTCACCAAACAATATAATTGGTTCCATGTTCACTTAACAGTAATTGCCTCTGTTTTTCCAAAGGGTACGAAAAAACATTCCATAAACTGCGCCACCTGGCGGATCGCTTCAAAAATTTGTTGCATCGACACTGATAGATCGGTGAAAGTTCCGTGTCGATGCAACAATGGTTTCCAACCCGCATATCCGCAATGTGTCCGCAGACGATATGTCTAGTGGGAATGCGCCTCTCCCAGGAAATCCTTTCTGCGAAAAAAACTCCATCTGTCATCCACATTTCGGGACCAGGACATAAAAAGAAAAAAACGGAACGGGGGCACAAGAATTGTTCATTTCCCCGTTTGACTACATTTCTACTTTCAGTAGGGGGCGCACCTGCGGATTTAGGCTTGACAATAGGATTTGTGGAAAATAGAATAAGGTTGTCCTATGGAAATATGGGTTGCTATATACAACCATCGAGGTGATCGAATTGGAACTTCTACATTCAGCTGAAAACGTATTAAACGTTCTCTTTGCGTGGATTGATAATCAGCGAAATGAACTTGGTCTTACTGAAATAAGCCGTGCTACTGGAATTAATAAGAGCACAGTGTATAAGATCCTTCTTTCCCTCCGTGAACGCCATCTTGTTGACCTAAATCCAGACACGAAAAAATATAGCCTCGATTCTCGAGTCCTCGAACTTGGAGCATTTTTCCTGAAAAATTTAAATTTAAAGGATGTAGCTCATCCATTCCTGCAAAATCTTGCCCAGCAATCTGGAAAAACCGTGACTTTTGCCCTTAGGAAGGAAACCCATCTCGTTTTTATCGATAGGGTTGATGGTTCTGAAAACGTACGCTTTTATTGTGACATCGGAAAAGTAATACCCTACAACAGCGGGGCTGCTGCAAAGGCTGTTTTCGCCTATCTTCCAGAAGAACAGATTATAAGTATTACCAGGAATACCGAACAACTGTTTACGGAAAATACAAAAACCTGGAATCAAATGCTCCAAGAAGCAAAAATAATCCGCGAAAGGGGGTATTCACTGAGTGACGAAGAAGTTGATAAAGGGGTACTCGCAATCGGTGCACCAATCTTTGACAACATCGGACAGGTTGTGGCCGGATTGGCCCTGGCGGGATTGAAGTTCACTATCAGCGGAAAGGAACTTTGTCGAATGATCAACCTATCCGTTGATTGTGCCAGGTCCATATCACTGAAAATGGGAGCTCCCCTAAAGGACTCCCTTTTTTCAGAGTGGACGAGTTCAGTGGTCTCGAGCACAAAGGAACAGCATTGAAAAAAAGAGAGGGGTGGCTTCATTGCAAAAAATGCCAAAGGAGCAGGTAAAAAGCACTTACGCATTGTCTTTGAAAGAATTTAAATTCGCCTTTTCGACAACGATGATCTACATCCTTTTGTCATGCGCGATCTCATACTTCCTGGGATACAACAAACCGGTTGAGGAAATCACCATTATCTGGGGGATTCCCTCATGGATTCTTTTCGGAGTCGTCATCCCCTGGATCCTGATGGTCCTGCTCACCATAGTCTACGGTTTCTTCGTCATGGAAGGAGATGAAAAATAATGCAGGCATCTCCAGTCACTCTTATGGTATTCGCATGCTACTTCGTGGTTCTCATCGGTATTTCGGTCTATGCGTACTACAGGCGGAAGAACGCAAAGAACTTTTCCGAGGAATATTACGTCGCCGGGCGGTCTTTCGGTCCCTGGATCGTGGCCTTTATGTGGGCGACCTCATGGACGAGCGGCGGAACCTTTATCGGAACACCCGCAGTCTACTACTCCATGGGATGGACCGCTCTCCTCTGGCAGGCAGGCGCAGGCGTTCTCGGCATGATCGGAATGCTTGCCATCGGCCGGAGGATCTCCCGTTTCGCAGCCGAACACAACTGCGTCACTCTCCCTGACCTCTTCGTTGAACGGTTCCAGAGCCGGCTTATGGGCATCATCGCCGCACTCTCAATCCTTGTCTTCGGCGTCGCCTACATGGTGTCCCAGTATATCGCCGCTGCACGCATTCTCGAGACATTCATCGGCATCCCCTACATGTGGGCAATAATCTCCTTCGCCGTGATAGTGGGCCTCTATACCACCATCGGCGGTATCCGCGGCGTGGCGTACAACACCCTTCTCCAGGGCATCGTTATGCTGGGAGGATCCGTTGTTATCGCGTTCATAATGGTAAAAGCAGCTGGTGGTTTACCCGAGATCACCCGCCAGCTGGCTCAACTTGACCCCAACCTTATCACACCCCCGGGACCGAAGAACTTCCTTCCCCTTCCCACAGCGTTCTCAACGTTCTTCATCCTCGGCGTTGCCGTTATGGCACAGCCTCACGTGGTCACAAGGATTTTCACCGTCAAGAACATGATGTCCCTGAAACGGGCAGGAGCCCTCATCAGCCTGATCACCCTGGTGTGGTTCATGTCACTGTTTGTGAGTGCCCTTGCAGCCCGGGCGCTTATACCCCAGATCGATGTTCCTGACAGAATCTTCCCTACCATAGTGCTCCAATATTCCGGTAACGTCATGGCAGGCATACTGCTTTCGGCGCCCTTAGCAGCAGTCATGTCCACGGTGTCTTCGCTCATCATCTCCACCAGCGGAGCGATAATGAAGGACATCTACCAGCGGAACTTCAACCCCAACGCCAGCGAAAAGGCGATCAAGACGACAAGCTATATCGCGACAGTTGCAATAAGCGCAATAGTCATGGTCCTGTCGTTCAACCCGCCAAAGTTCCTGCAGGACATCGTCATGTTTGCTATTTCCGGCTTCGCAGCGTCGTTCACTGTCCCCATCATCCTCGGGTTCTTCTGGAAGGGCGGCACCCCCATGGGAGGACTCCTGTCCATGATCTCAGGGTTCATTACCCTTCTCGTCCTCTACGCGCAGTCCAATCCGAACCCCCTCGGCTTCAACCCCCTGGTCTGGGGCCTAGTGGTTTCTGCCGTGGTCATGGTGGTCGTAAGTAAGGTCACGAAACCCAACGACAGCACGTTTATGGCAAAGATTTTCGAATAGCGTCCGATACAAGAGGCACTGAACAGAACTTTCGATAACACACGCAATGGAAAAGGGTGAACTTTCTGCTCAGGGGTTCACCCTTTTCTATCAAGAACGTCCAAGGGAGGAAAACCTCATCGCCATGAATTCCAAGAACTCCTATACTGTCGAAAAATACACCGATATCGTAGGCGGATCCTCAGAAATGTGCGGTAAAGTGCACGATGGAGACGTGCTCATTGCAGAAACCCCTCCGGGATGCTGGGGCCCCATGATAACGCCCCATCTAAAAAGCGGACACGAAGTGACCTGCCCCGTTGAGGTCGCGGGAACCGAGCCCGGCGATACTGTAGCCCTGTTCGTGGAACGCATTGAAGTCCTTTCCGACTATGCGGCCTCAGGAACGGGCAGAAAAATCCCCGAAAACTTCGATAAGGACCCCTCACTCCATGCCAAGTGCCCCTCCTGCGGCACATATTACCCGAAGACGGTTCTAAAAGGTATCGGGCCCGAGGCGGTCAAATGCAGCGAATGCGGACAGAGCATCATTCCTCAGGATATTGCAAATGGCTACACCGTCGCAATAGATGATGCGACAAAAATAGCTGTGAGCCTGCCTGCTGAAATGGCACAGGAAGCGGCAAGGAAAACCGAAAGGGGCGAGGTCTATCTCCCCCATGGATCGCAGCAGAACCTGGCGACCATACTCGCAAAGTCGGATATCGAAGACATGATCATCCGCTCCTGCCCCATGATAGGGAATATAGGCTGCTCCCCCGCAAAGGCCATGCCCTCATCAAAAAATTCGGGTGACCTCATTGATTCTCTCAACAAAACGAGACTCTTCGAAACCGTCACAGTATCGGACATCACCGACGCCCACATGGACATCAACACCGTCAGCGAGGGCTGCGTGATTCTTTCACCTGTAAAGATAAAGGGAGCCGGAATCTATCTCGGCGACGTCCATCTTACCCAGGGGAACGGAGAACTGGCTGGCCATACCCTCGACATCAGCGCCCGGGTCACGCTTCGGGTCAAGGTCATCAAGGGGCTGGCCCTCGAAGGGCCGGTTATCATACCCCGGGCCGACTTGGTGGATAAGCGATTCCAGCCGTTTTCCGAAGCAGAGTACACCACCGCTACCGTCCTTTTGCAAAAGGAACCAGGCCAGATGGAAAAAAGATTCCCCGTCCAGGTGGTCGGCACCGGACAAAACCTAAACCTGGCCATAGAGAGCGCGGTGGAAAGAGCTGCGAAACTGACAGGCCTTCCGGCGGATGAAATCAAAAATCTGGCGACGGTCTGCGGTGAAGTCTCCATCGGTCGAACTTCGGGCACGGTCTTTCTGACACTGTTGCTGACCAAAACCGTCCTGGAAAAAAACGGGCTTTGGGAAATGGTAAAGCAGCAGTTCTGCAAATAGCAAATAAACGGACGGAGCGGCCGATTCACACTTGGCCGTTCCGTCCGTTTATTCTCACAGATCACTTTACACAGAAATAAATACTTTTTGAATGCTAAGAGATTGTAGACTGATTTTTGTGCCGGGACATCCTTTATAAAAGTATTTCTTGCTATAGTTCCGATTTCGCTTCATCTTCATGGGTATCCTAATATTACCGAGGTGGAACCCGTGAAAAATAAGGATGAGCAGCAGAGAATTCTGGCCGTTCAACGTTTTCGTAATGGCGAAAAGCCTGAATCCATCTGCGCTTCACTCGACAAATCGAAAGCCTGGCTCTACAAGTGGCTAAAACGCCAGGAGCACCATGACAACGATGAACTATGGAGCAAGGACTCATCACGGCGTCTGAAAAACTGCGCAAACAGAACGCCTGATGAAATCGAGGAGATCGTGAAACTTGTCCGTCTCAGCCTCTACAAAAAAGAGGTCTTCTGCGATGTTCAGGCTATCCTTTATCGGTTTCCATACCGGATAACCGCAGTGTTTCCGAAGCCGCTATGTCTAGTGGGAATGCGCCTCCCCCAGAGGAAATCTTTTCTGCGAAAAAACACCCAATCTGCCATCTGCTTTTGGGGCCAGGACTGGTTGGTTTGGCAAGAGATAAAGCAAAGGCCCCGTCGTTTTGACGGGGCCTTGCTTTTACTCATTTGCTATTTGAGCGAGGTTCTCCCAAATCGGGAAGGATGCGTCCGCAATTTCTTTATAGATCTTATAGTATTTCAGATATTTCTCGTGATTCTCCATGTTCGGCACATACGTTTTATTCATTTTGATGCATTTTTCTGCAGCCTCATATTCTGATTGAAATACTCCCGCTCCTACGCCCGCAAGGAGAGCCCCGCCGTAGGAGGATTCAGCATTTCTGGGAAATTTCACTTCAAGGCCGAAAACATCGCATATTATCTGACTCCAGAGAGGACTCTTTGCTCCACCGCCAATAATTGCAATATCTTCGAGGTTCCTGTTGAAATCTGCAAGAACCTGTAGACAGTCATAAAGACTGAAAGCCACTCCTTCAAGCAATGCCCTCGCAAAATGCGGCCTTGAATGAACCATGCTCAGGCCGAAGAAATCTCCTCTGGCTTTGGGGTTAAAATAGGGGCATCGCTCCCCGAGAAGGAACGGGTGGAATATAAGTCCCCTTGCCCCGAGAGGAACGCTGGAAGCCTCCTCATCCATCAAACGGTAAACTTCTTCTCCATTTTTCTCGCAGGCTGCCTTGTCACCGCAGTAAAGACTATCACGGAGCCAGCGGTAGGCCGAAGCACAGCTGTTGGTAGCGGTAACGGTGTACCACAGCCCTTCTATCGAGTAGGGATAGGTAAATGTCTTGCTGTGGGGATTGGGCATGTCTGCAACAACGTTCACGTTCCCCGCCGTCGCGAGTTTTACTATTATCTGCCCCACCTTGGTTGCACCGGCGCTAAAATCCTCGGCGGCCGTATCGGAACACCCGGCAATGACAGGAAGTCCTTCAGGCAGGCCTGTAAGACGGGCAGCTTCAGCCTGTACATGGCCGACTATTTCTTTTGATAGCCTGATTTCCGGCAGTGTATGAAGGGGAAGTCCTATCATTCCGCATAGTTCGGGTGACCATTTCATTTCCCTGGCATCATACAGGAGGCTTCCCTGGGCATCCACCACGTCGGTGCAAAAATCACCGGTCAGCCAGGAACGTACATAGTCCTTTGTGAACATGATCCTGTCTATCTTGGCATAGTTTTCCGGTTCGTTCTCCCTCACCCACATAAGCTGAGGCAAGGTCCACGTAGGTGTTGGACGCTGCATGCCAATCCTGAAGATAGTTTCGTCGTACTGCTGTTTCAGGCTTTCGCACTGGCTTCCGCTTCGCTGGTCGTTCCACATGATGCATCTGCGAATGACTTCGCCGTGCTTGTCCAGCAGGACAGCGTTGTGGGTCGAAGCGGTGACGGCCAGGCAGATTACACCGGAAAAGCCGTCTGACATTTGCGATTTGCAATCTTTCACGGTATCCAGCAGAGCGTTTATCCAAAGGGAGGGATCCTGTTCCGACCATCCGGGCCTGTGATGCTCTGACGGGTATTCCTTAAACGAGGAAGCACAAATATTTCCGTCCAGATCGATGAACGTTGTCTTGCAGCCTCCGGTACCAAGGTCAATTCCCAAGAGCTTTTTTCTCATCGTAATTTCCCTCATTCTTTCTGAAAAAAGTTGTTTCTCCTAGATCAGGTCTTCAACCATGCCCCTCTGTCCTGGCCTGGCAAGCATTTCCAGGGCTTTTTCCACATAGCGGCGCCGGAGTCTTTTTTCATCGGCTTCTCCCAGGGTGGGATTTCCCACCGGGCATGTAATTGCAAACCCACGCAGTATTCTGGAAGCCCCCACAGACTTCGCGATGTCCACAACAGCACAGATCTGGGTTACCGGAATTCCCGCTCTTTCAATCTCTTTTGCAATCGTTGCACCGCAACGAGTACTTGTTCCTCAGGTGGATGTCAAAATGGCCGCAGTGACACCTCTCTTTTCCAGGGCCTCTGCAATCCGGCGTCCCTTCTCCTGTGAGGCGGCTACCGATGCACAATTACCGCAGGCTACAAAAACATCCGTATCCAGTGAACCAAGCCTGCCTTCTTTTACCAACTCCTGCAGCGCATCCCAAGGGAAAAGGCGGTAAGGCAATTCGAGAACCGATGTTCCGTCATACCCGCTATGGATAACGAAATGCTTTTCCCCAATGAGGCTCTCCCAGTTGTATTGCCCCCAGGTAGTACTTCCATTCGGCTTGAGCTTATCGGGATTTGATTCCGGGATAAGTCCACCGTCCGATACAAGAGCCAATTTGACTTTTTTGAGATCGGAGACGGGCTGTGCAGGCTCCACTATGTCAAAATTGGGAGGCAGCAGTTCACTCTCGAAGGGATCTCCCTTAATTTTCTTCAGCACCATATTTATTGCGCGCACCGCTGCATTTTCTTCCTGCTCCTCGTTGAGGATAATATCCCGGATGATATAGCCCTCGGACATCGCGCTGCCGATGGGCTCCTGACGAAGCAGACGAAGCCCAATGCTGACCATCTGGGGCGCAGTTTTTCTTAGTTCTGACGACATTATGCCTGTTTTTACAATATAGGTGTCCTTGCGAAAAAGCTCTACTGCAGGGTTTTCAGGATACATGGCCGTGACGGTGGGAATACCTAGGGTTTTACCAACAGCCGAAACCATATTTCCGCAGCTGATTCCATATCGACCGGCATTGAACGCGGGGCCTGCGATAAACAGGTCGGGCTCGAGGTTTTTTACAAGTTCAACACCTTCCCCAACAGCAGTTTCCGTGTTTTCAGCGAAATAATTATCGCCGCAGATGACCGTTCCCACCACTTCACATTCATCTTTCATCAGGGTCTCAAAAAGTTTGGCAGGGCCGACAGCTTCGTTCTTCACGCTGAAACCTACGTGGGCCATATCTTCTCCGCCGATCTGGCCGAAAAACTGATTGATGAAACAGACGACTCTCCATTTTTTGCCGTTCATAGTCCTACCTCCACATTTTTCAATAATCGACCGCTTTGCCGAAAGAAGCTCCAACCTGGCTCATCAGGCCGACTTGCTTCATATAGGTAGACCAGACTTCTCCCTTAGCCGGATTTCCGGTCGCGATTTTGTGCCCACCGATAACGCCATCATCACCGCTAAGATAGAGGGCGTCCTCAGGGCCTCCAAGAAGGAGGTCTACCGGCGGGAGTTTGAAGTTGTGATAGTAGGTACCAGAACAGACGATTGAATCGACATTCGGCTCACTGATAAGGCATTCAACACTGAGATTGCTTTTTCCATTCAGTATCTGGATGATGGGCACAGACTTAATTCCAAGTTTCTCTGCTTCGCTGGCGATGGCACCCACACAAAGAGTTGATGCACCACCAACGCCTTTGGTGACGATAAGTCCGTCTGCCCGTAAAGTTTCCTTCAAGATGTTCGCCGCCATCTTGGAAACCAGTGACCGGTGTTTTGCTTCGACCGATGTAACGGTTACCAGCACTCCGGCAAAGTTCAATTCTTTTCCATGACGACGCATAAGTTCCAGGATTACCGGGTGATTTTGAATTTCATAGGTAGTAACGCAGCGGAAACCTCCACAATGTGCAATAGCGCCATCAAGTATTTCCGTTGGCTGGACAACGATGGGCAGGATATCAGGAACAGCATTCCCATAGAACATCGGTTCCCGGTAATTTTGAGTATCGTACTGTTTTGAGTAAATCTGGTATGAATAGGCAATCCTTGGCAATCCTGGATAGCTGGTTTCATTGTCCAGCACTTCAACTTCGTCGGGTTCAGCCCCCATTGTCGCTTTTGCGAGAAGAACGCTCGTTTTAAAACCTATGCGCCGAACCGCTTCCCGGTACTCCCGGAAATCTGCTCCCTCAGGGGCGAGAGGCTCTATGACAAGTTCAGGCATTTTTGCAAAAGGATTGATCGAAGCACAGGGCCCGCTCATGTCAAATGAACCCCACTTGCGGGACCAGTACGTGTTATTCTGGCATAGCACGATTCCCATTCCTTCAACGATTCGTGTTACGCCTTTGCCCGCTATGTCGTATTCTTCCGTAAGGACCCCCGGCCAATCGATACCGTCTGAGACTTTACATCTGGGCTGGATAACGTCGACAACGTTAATTATCCTCGTGCTGTCTCCGGGGCGGGCGATGTCTATTTTCAGTGTATTGAATACCGGTTCACTCTCAGCAATTGAGATGATGTCATCCTTATTGACGTAGAGAACCCCGTTTTTTAGACACGTATCGCTGCCAAATTGCAGGTCCTTTATCCTGACTGTTTCAAGGGTGAGTTTCATTTGTCCAGCTCCTTTTCTTGCTATTTCAAACTTAAGCCCCCATCAGCAGGTTCGGAAGAAATGTAACGAGCTGAGGGAAAAGCACAATCAGACCCATTGTTGCCAAAATGATCAGGATGACCGGTGCGCTGTACCGTATCGCTTCCTGGAAGGTCGCTTCGGCGATGTTCATCGACATAAAGAGATAGAGCCCCACAGGCGGTGTTAGGGCGCCAACGACGGTGGCAATGGAATAGAGCACAGCGAACATGAGTGGGTCAACACCCAGGTTGGTTATGATCGGATAGACGATCGGCAAAATAACCGCCGTAGCTGCGAGGGTTTCCATGAAACAGCCGATGACAAGCATTATGCCAATAATGATGAGCACCACTACTGTCGGGTTTGTGGAGATTGAAGTCATCAGGTCCTTAATGTGTCCAGCAAGATTTTCACGGGCAAAAATGTATGAATATATATTTGCCATACCCATGAGCATCATGAGCATTGCCGAAGAGGCTGTCGCTCTTTTGAAAATCGTATAGAGGTCTCTCAACTGAAGAGTACGGTAAATGAAAAATCCGCAAACCAAACCGTACAGGCAGGCTATTATTCCGGACTCTGTAGCGGTAAAAAAGCCCGAAGTGACGCCCCCGATAATGATAAAAGGCATGATAAGGGCGAAAAAGGCTTTTTTGAAGGTTTTCCAGACAAGCCGTATGTCGAACGTACCGGTACCAAGATCAACCTTGTATTTATTGGCATACCAGTAACACATTCCCATAAGGCAAAGGCCGATAATGATTCCCGGTACAATACCTCCGATAAAAAGTTTTCCCGTAGAGAAACCGGTCAAAGAGGCATACACTATCATGTTGGTGCTGGGGGGGATGATAGGGCCAAGAGCGCCGGAACCGGCAATGAGAGAAGCCACGAAGGACCTGTGATAGCCGGATTTTTTCAGTTCAGGCACGGTCAGGGAACCGATGGCGCTCATGGTTGCAGCCCCGGATCCTGAAATGCCGGCAAAAATCATGTTTGCCATTACTGAGACCATCCCCAGGCCGCCTTTGGTCCAGGAAATAACGGAGCGGCAAAAGTCCAGAATCAGCTTTGAAAGGTTCGCAGCCCCCATTATTTCCCCCGCAAGGATAAAAAGAGGCCCCGCCATAAGAGCAAAGGAGTTCATTCCGCGGATCATCTGCTGCACGGCCATAAAGCCTGGTAAGTTGCTTCCAAAAAGAATGGCCAGAAGTCCGCCGAGCCCTATGGCAAAGCTCACTGGCACGCCCAATGCAAGAAAAACCAACAGGCCAATAATCGCTATTGTGAGCATTTATCTTTCCCCCTTGAGATATTGCCTTGTAAACTGGGGAATAGCGCTGGCATAGGAGCAAAGCATCATCAAAATACCCACTGGTACAACTGCGTAAATATACGAGTACGGGATACGGATTGCGGCTCCCAGGGACCGCGTGCTTTTCTCAACCAGAGTAATGGAACCGGGAAAAAAGAGAATGAGAAAGACAACGCAGAGGAGCCTGGAGAACAGATACAACGCTGCCCTGACTTTGTGACTTTTCATATGTTCGATGAGAATGTCCACCGATACGTGGCCATCTACCCGGACCGTGAGGGCGGAGCCTATCAGAGTGAGATAGATCCCGCAAAAGCGCATGGCTTCCTCGGTCCAGGGAGGAGCAGCGCTAAAAATCGAGCGCCCGAAAACCTGTATGCTCCCGAAAATGAGTATTAAGGTAAACATCAGGGCACAGAACAGAACTTGCGCGGTTTCAATGAACCGGTCTATTTTTAGAAGCTTATTCATGCGATTCAGCCCTTTCAAAAAGAAAAGTGTGCGCATAGGCTGTCATTATGCGCACACTTTTCAGGCAGATTCTTTGTCCGTATTAGGAGTTCAGTGCAAGCATACGGTTGATAAGTTCACCAAGTCCCATTTTTTCGTATTTCTCGTAGATTGCCTTGCAGGCATCTTTCATCCTGTTGCGTTCCTCGGGGCTGACTTCGTTGATGACAACTCCGGCCTTGACCATGACCTGCTCGGCTGCATCGTCAGAAGCCTGCCGTCCAAGAAGCTGCTTCTCCTGGCTTTCCAGGGCCGCCTCCTGGATTATCTTCTGGAGATCTTCAGGAATGGAATTCCACTTGTCTTCATTAATGAACACACAGTAGATCGCGCCCAGATGGCCTATTTTTGAGAGGTACTTTCCGACTTCCTGCATATTCTGGTTCACAAGACCGGTTACGTCTGCTTCAAGAGCATCCGCCACTCCCTGCTGGAGGAGCGTGTATGCTTCGCTCCAGGCAGAGGTCACGGTGCTTGCCCCAAGAGCATTCCAAAGGTCCACATACATGGCAGTTTCCGCAGTACGCATTTTGAGCCCCTTAATGTCATCAAGGCTGTTGAGCGGCTTGTGCTTCAGCAGGGGCTGACGAATACCATTGGAATAGGTCATGAGAAGGCGGACACCGGCCCCTTCTATCATTGCCGGCACTTCTTCAGGGACTATTGTCCGAATGAGAGTAGCCTGAGTCGCAAGGTTTTTCGTCAGGAAGGGAAGATTGAATACCGCAAGCTTCGGGATGTTGAGGGCTGATGCCCAGTCCGCAGTGTCACAGCAGGTCATGTCAAGGGTGCCCATGGAAACCTGCTCCATCATCTCGCGGGCGGTACCAAGCTGGCTCGAGGGATAAATATTGACCACGACTCTGCCGTTCGACCGCTCTTCAACCATGGCTTTAAATTCTTCAGGTGCGATGGCCAGAGAATGCCCGGGATTCTGGATGTGGCCAAACTCAAGTGACAGCGGTTTATCTGCCGCACCGGCCACTCCGCTGAGCAACGAGAAAGAACAGAAAATTGCCAAACACATCATCAGGATACGAAAAGAACGCTTCATTACTACTCCTCCTTCAAGATAGAATCTGAAAACGTAAATCATCTTCAACAGCTGTGATGCCTGTCCCTTGAATCAATTGTTTTCGAGATACCTGCGGCCAAGCTGATCTGCCGCAAGAATTGCGCTGTACACAAGTTCACCGGTAATCTTGAAAGGTTCGTGATGTATCAGGGGATTTTGAACTGTCTTGGAAGCGATGGCAGAAATATTCTCGTGGGTAGCTTCAACGTCCAATTGGGCCAGAGTTACAGGGAGACCGATTTCGACCATGAAGGCCATGACTTCATCAATCTCTTCTTCAGGACTGTTTTCGAGAATCATCTGGCAGACTATTCCGAAAGCAACTTTTTCACCATGGAGGTATTTGTGAGTAGAAGGAACTGCGGTAAGACCGGAATGAATTCCATGGGCCGTGGCCAGCCCGGTATTTTGAAACCCGAGCCCGCTCATGAGGATGTTGGCTTCGATTACGTTTTCAACTGCTTCAGTGATAGCTCCTCTTTCGAGAGCCATCAAGGCTTTTTTACCGTCATTAAAGAGCGTCTCGTGGCACGTTTCTGCAATGGCCATGCCGATTTTGCAGCGCTTATATCCCTGACCGACGTAATTGGGAGAGTCGGAAGCTTCGTTTGCCCTGGCTTCAAACCAAGTTGCAAGGGCGTCGCCCATTCCGGCTACAAAGAGTCTCCGGGGTGATTTTGCAATTATTTCACTGTCTACAAGAACGAGTTCCGCATTCCGCTTCATTTTCCTTGAGCCGATGTATTCTCCGCTCTCGGTATAGAGAACCGCGATCTCGCTTACTGGAGCATCATTTGATGCAGAAGAAGGAACAATAATGACGGGAAGCCCCAATTCATCGGCACACAGCTTGGCCGTATCCAGCGTTTTTCCTCCGCCGACCCCTACAATTACGGAAATTCCATTTCCCCTGGCGATCTTCGCGATACGTTCAATCTCGCCGTCCCAGCACTCCCCCTTGAAACACACTGAAAGGAAAATCCCGGAGTCGTCCTTATAAACAGCCTTCAAGCGCGCGTTCAATTCTTCAAAAAGAAAACCATCGATTATGAAGCATGCTTTTCCAAATTTCGCAGTATACGATGCCAGATTACTGAATTCACCGTAGCCCTGAATATATCTCAAAGGACAGCCGAAAGCTCGCGTTGTATTTTCTACCATGATGTAAGTATGAATGCCCTCGATAGAGGTTCTTCCTCCTGTCGTTAGGTTTCCATGAGCCAAATTTGATGCCTGACAGCCTTTTCTCAATCAAGAAACGGTATTTCGAAACTCCAGGAAAGAAGCGGTTTACATTTTTCCACTCACTCCCTTCACGTTTCTTTTCTTTGAACCTCAGGACCAGTTTCTTTTCAGTTCCGTGTGGCTCCCGTTCCGTCTCCGGTGACCATTGCCGGCATGTATAATTAACAGGGCAGTCCACTTGATGTCTCTTTTTTTTATTCGGAAAAAAGTGATTGACGAATTCTGCGTGAGGTATTTCTCTCTGATGTGCAGTTTAAAAGCACGGAATGAAAGATTTTGTTGTGACCCGATACACTGTCTGAAATGAAAGTGACGGTCACCTCGCATCGGACTGCTGTCAAAGTTCCACTCTGTGGCGATCATGAAGTGAGTCGTTTTCCATCTATCGCCATTACCTTACCATTTGAAATTGGTTTTTAAAGCACCACTTTTATCTTTTTATTGGGGAGCCACTTTCAGGAGTGATTATTGTGTGGAAAGGCCTGGAGAAAAATAGCGGTACTTCTTTGAAGCGACAATTGTATTCTTACGTCAAAGAAATAATCCTGGAAGGGAAGGCAGCACCAGGTGAAAGGCTGCCCTCTTCAAGAGATCTTTCAAAAAAACTGGATGTCTCAAGAAATACCGTCCTTGAAGTCTACAGTCAGCTGGTTGCCGAAGGATTCCTTGAGGGGAAACAAGGCTCAGGAACCGTTGTTGCTACAGGAATTGCAAAACAGCAGAAAAGGATGTACAAGAAAGACCGCGCTGCTCTATCTGCCCCTTTTGATACGAAGGAAGAAACTATCGATTTCCGATCCGGAATCCCGGATTTCTCTCTCTTTCCGCAAAAAGAATGGGGAAAGCTCTACAGTAAAATATGCGGTTCTCTTCCCCTGTCAGCATTCCGCTACTGCAACTTTGCGGGTGTGTGGGAACTGAGAGAGAGTATATCAAAGTACTTATTCAGAACAAGAGGGATTGAGTGCGACCCCAAAAATGTAATGATCATATCCGGGGCTACCCAGGGGCTGGCTCTCATTTCTAAAATTCTCTACAAAAGCAAAAATAAGGTACTGGTGGAAGATCCGATCCATCCCAGCATTCTGAATATCTTTGCCTCTGCCGGTTTTTCTCTCGCAGGAATCGAGGCGGATGATAAAGGAATGAACACATCGTTTCTGATAAGCGATCCCAACATTTCCTTAATTTACACTACTCCTTCTCACCAATACCCCCTGGGAAGCATACTGCCCATTCAAAGAAGACAGGCGATTGTCCAGTATGCTTCCGATAATGATTGCTATGTAATAGAAAGCGACTACGGTAACGGAAGCACATTCCGATTTGAAGGAACACCAATAAGCTCCCTTTATGAACTTAACCCTGACCGGGTGATCTATGTCTGTTCGTTCAGCAAGATTTTGACCCCTGCTCTTCGCCTTGGTTTCATGCTTTTGCCCGACAGCCTTATCCCCCGGTATAAAGCATATAGAATGAACACCGACCTCCACTCGGAATCTTTGTCACAACACGTTTTACATGAATTCATCAACAGCGGACGGTTGGAAAAACACACTGCAAAAATGAATAAAATTTATAATCAAAAACGAAAATATCTAATTTCCGAACTCAATGCCCGTTTTCCAGGCGAATTTGAAATCAAGGGACAAACCGCAGGACTTCACGTGCTTGTTTCGTTCCATAATGTTGTTTTTACCGAAGACCTTGTCCGCAAAATTACAGCAAATGGCGTAACGGTCTATCCCGTTGAGGACTTTTCCTTCCAGAATCATGGACGTCATGTTAACGAAATTATCCTGGGATATGCTCATCTAAGTTTTTCCGAAATTGCAAAGGGTGTGGAAAAAATAGGGGAAGTCATACATTCAGCGAAGGTGCAAAACTCGATTTAACAGTGACAGTGCTTCTTAGCCCACTGTGAGAAAGCCGACTTTCTTCAAAACCAGAGCCACTGGTGTCCTGAAAAAGAGCCGGCAAATCTCCCTGAAGGGAGTTGGCCGATCTCTTCCCGAGGGGGGCCATTATCCCTACAATTTGAACGCATGCCGGATTATTGCGTACGAATTCAAATCAGGGAGTTTACAACCTATGACGATGCAGTCCAAAGGGGTGGCTCAAGAACCTCGCGCCGATGGCTCTGTTTAAGCGCGGAGGCGGCTCTCATATCTGCGAGCAAGTGGCTTTTTAAAAAACGCGTTTCGCAAAATTGAAAACACGGCGAAACTGAACCACCCGCGTGGAGTGTTAGAGCCACCGGCACGCACATAAAGAGACACCACCCGGCGCGCCGGCATGGAGTCGGTCAAGTCAAGGCGAAGAGAGTGTATTTTGCAAGAGGGAAATCCTCGAAGTTGCAAAGATTTTTCCCCAGCAGGGGGGTGGGGAATTTTTCACACCCCCCTGCGCATCAAAGAGTCTCTCACCCGGTTGCTCGGGCCATCAAAAAGCAGCAGGTAACTGTGGTGCACCAGACGGTCTATCATCGCCGCCGTCATCTGCTCATCGTAGAAGATTCCCACCCATCGGCTGAATTCCAGGTTTGTGGTGATTATCACGCTCCTTCTTTCGTAGCTGTCCGAGATTACCTGGAAGAGAAGCTGGGCCGCCTCCCTGTCCAGCGGGACGTACCCCCATTCGTCGCAGATCAGCAGGTCAAGTTTGCCGAGTGCCGCCAGAAGCTTCCCCAGTTTCCCCGTCTTCCTGGCTTCGGAGAGGCGGTTGACCAGATTGGCCGTCCGGTAAAAACCGGTGCTCATTCCGAGTCTGCATGCCTCGATCCCTATGGCCGTGGCTAAGTGGGTCTTTCCGGTTCCCACGTTGCCGTACAGGATGAGGTTCTTCTTCTCCTCCACGAAACGGGCTTTGGCCAGGTAGTCGGGAGTGACTCCCGACGGGAGCTTGACGTCGTCGAAGTGAAAGCCGTCAAAGGTCTTCCAGCTGGTGAACCCGGCCGCCTTGATGAGGCGGTCCCGTCTGCCCTTTTCCCTGTGCCCGATTTCAAGTTTCAGAAGGCTGAGGAGGTATTCCTCCCTGCTGTCCGCCTCCACAAGTTCGCTGTTGTCCGCCAGGTTCCGGCTCAGCCGGAGTCTTTTGCAGCATGCGAGCAGTTCGTCCTTCAGCACGGCAGCCTTCCTCCTCCGGGAATAAGGTCTGCATAGGCTGAGAGCGTGAAGTGCACTTCGGGAAGCCTCGGGATTCCAGGCTGCTTCGTTTCGTCAATCTGCATCCGGTCGGCGGGGTGTTCCCTGTGAAGGTGGTCATGAAGGACCACCAGGCTGTCAAGGTCTTCCACTCCCCGCCGCACTGCCTCGGACACGCTTTTCACGGCTCTTTCAAATCCGTCCCGTTCGCTGAGAATGGCAAGGGTTCTCAGGACATTCCTCTGCCCGCTTTTGTCCTTGCCGTCCAGAAAGGCGTGCAGTTCCTCCGGCAGCATGGTCCAGATTCCGGAGTACTTCAGGGCTCCGGGGCTGCGGGAGAGCTGGGTGAGGTAGGGCAGCCAGTCCATGGCCTCCTGCTTCCCGGGGCCGTACAGCCTTCGGTGCTCCGTTACGGGGCGGTGGTTCTCGTCCAGGGGAGTGATGCTGTTCGCTGATATCCTGACAAGAACCCTCCCTCCGGCGTATTTGGGGGAGGTGGAGTACGTATGAACTCCGCCGAGCCGGAACTTGCCCCAGATGTCCGTTTTCACCGTTTCGTAGCCTGCACAGTCGAATTCCGCCGACGGCAGGGGGTGAAGGTTTTCTTTGTCCTGCCGGTGCAAGGTCTCGATGGTGCTGTTTCTCTTGTAGTGTTCCCGGCAATGGTCCTCCTCCGAGAGGCGGAGGAGTTCCCTGTTGTACTGCTCGAGATCCTCGAACCGGGGGACGGGGACCAGGAGGTTGCGCCTGTGGTAGCCGACCTTGTTTTCCACGTTCCCCTTTTCGTGTCCGGCGTTCACGTTGCAGAAGGCCGCCTCGAACCCGTGGTGTTCCTTGAAGCGGAGGAAGGGTTCGCACAGATCCCGCTTTCCTTCCTTGAGTACCTGGGCCACGACGGTGGACATGTTGTCGAACCACAGCCGCGGAGGTACTCCTCCTATGTGTTCGAAGACTGCCTTCAGGCCCTCGAAGAGGCATTCCCGGTTCTCTCCCCTGAAGAGCTGGAGGTAGCCGGCATTGCTGTAGGGGAAGGAGACGTTGAGGTACTTCCCCGAACAGAGCCTTCCGTTTTCGTAAAAGTCGGCGCTGCCGAAGTCCACCTGGGCTTCTCCCGCCTTGTGCTCCAAAGGTAATGCGGCGCGAACACCCGAATAGATCTGGTACTTCTTCTCCTTCACGTAGGAGGCCACTGTACGGTAGGAGCATCCGAAGTCCTTCACCTCCGTACACAGGCGGTCGTACACCCGCTTGGCCGTGTGGCGCTGTTTCCTCCTTGCCTTCACGTCGCCCTCGAGCCATTCGTCGATCTGCTTCCGCCAGGGCTCGAGCTTGGGCCACCGGCTTGCTGCCGGCTGGGCCGGAGGCGGTTCGTTGAAGTCCTCTTTCTCGATGTACTTCCTCGCGGTCTTGCGGTCGATGCCGAACCTTGCCGCGATGGCGCTGATGGTGCAGCCATTCTCGAAATAGGCTTTTCTGATATCATTGATCCGGGTCATTGTCAGCATCCTCCGTTCCCTCCCCCTGAAGTGTCTGGATAACACTCAAAGGGTACAGGGCATGGGTTCATGCTTTCAATGGCCCTTTTGCAATTCCGGGGATTCCCCCGATGCAATAGTGAGGAATTTTACTTTGCAACTTTGTCCCTTTCTATTTTGCAACAAACAGAAGAGAGGCACAATCCTCAAGCACCGTTGCCGCTTTTTCCCTGATGGTTCAGCCGAAGTATCTCCCGATAGTCTGTCATGACTACCTCCTGTAGATGGATTCACGTCCCGGCGTGCAACGCGTTCATCCATCTTATGAGAAGGTTCTGAATATGCATATGGCTCTCCCGTCGGAAGGCCGGCTCCACTTCATCGGAACGGTGGCTCAATTTACTCCGGTGTACCCAATCACCCTCAAAACACAAAAAATATGGGGAATTATCTATGGCTAATAGATATTTCCCCATATTTTCCCTATACCATTATTTATTGCTATTTAGTTTTATTTAATTTTTTTCAAATGCAAACAGGGACTCTACATGTTCCTGAGGCAGTTTAATGGTAGCCTTGCTGACGAAATAGTACGTTAAAAATGAAGAGATGAGTGAGGGCCAGAAAGGATGCCCAAAAACATTGTAAGGCTTGAGAAGTGTAAAGAGCAATATCGGAACTAAAATACCGACCACAATGGATGAAACACAGCCAGCTTTTGTTCCTTCTTTCCACCAAACACCGAATATTAGACTGGGCATAAAAGCTGCTCCACATATAGTCAGCTGCATGGCGGAAAGGAGAACGACCATTGGAAGTTTCCTCATAGATGCAAATGCTGTAACGAAAGTAATAACAAGAACCGCGATTGACGTAATCTTTTTAACCTGATCATCCGTAATGTTCAACCTGATTCCCTTTTGCAGAAAATCCCGTGCAAAAGCCGTTCCTGCAACAAGAAGTATGGAATTTGCAGTGGACATTGAAGCAGCTACGACGGCAACGAGGAATAGTACACTCGCAATTGTAGGTGCGACATGAATCATGAATGCGGGCATAGTGTAATCTGTGTTAGCCCCGATAACTCCAGCAGGTATAAGTCCCTTAAATTCAGCAACTCTTGCCGCAATACCGGTAAAAGCCATCATTGGAGTCTGAAGTGCTAATACAACAGCCATAAGAACAAGGGAATAGCGCCACACCCTTTTATCCTTAAAGCTGAAAAACCTTACAACCAGCTGAGGAGAACCAAGGGCTCCCAGTGTATAAAAAGCAAGATAAGTAAATGCCAAGGGGCCCATCAAACCTGGTACCTCATTAAACTTTGGCCCCATGGCTTCCGCAGAAGCCTGGAAAATGGCGGTCCATCCACCAAACTTGTCAAGACAGAAAACAAACAGAAAAGCTGAGAGAAGGGTCATTATTATTCCGCTCAGGAGATCTGTCCATACAACAGCCAGATATCCCCCGATTGCAGTGTATAATGCCATGACAATTGCCATTATTGCAATGCTGACACCATATGGAAGACCAAGATACAACTGCATTATGTATCCTACTCCTGCATACTGGGCAACGAGATAGACACAAGTAAAAATGATTATCGCAATGGTGGATAAGACTCTAGCGCCATGGCTTTTATAGCGAAGCTCGATATATTCAGGAACAGTAAGAGCTTCGAGTTTTTTTGACTGAAATTTCAGCCTTTGTGCCAGCAAAAGCCAACCGCAGAATCCTGCAAAAATAGCGCTCAGTACGCCACTTGCAACCATTGCCATTCCAAACTTATATGCTGTTCCTGGAAACCCGATATAGGTAACAGCACTGTTCCATGTAGCTACGTAAGTAAACGCAAGTGCCCATGGCCCGATATTTCGTCCACCCAAATAAAAATCCTCGAGAGTAAGGCTTTTTTTATAAGCAATATATCCTATAAGAATGGTGGCCAAGAGATAAACCGCTAGAGCAATCCAGTACATTGTATGGTTTGCCATGATCATTCTCCTTCCTTAAGCTGAATAACTTAATCCTTGGTTTTAACAGTGATGATTATTGAAACAATCACTGATCCAATCAAAAGCCACCAAAAACCCACACCAACCCAGGTGCCAAATGTATAAGGATAAATGGGACCAAACGGTATGCTCATCTTTTTACCTCCCTTGATTATTGTTTTTTCGGAGATATCATTTTCCCAAAACCACGAGCCCCTTTAACAACGCCTTTTTCCATAACCACATTTCCTCTTACTACAGTAAAAACAGGCATTCCCTTGACCTTGACTCCATCGAAGGAAGTCCAGCCTGATCTGGAAAGAGATTCCTCGGAAGACAGTACGTGTTCTCTATTCATATCAACTATTGTGAAATCGGCATCTGAACCTACAGCAATAATTCCTTTTCTCGGGTAAATTCCAAAAATTTTTGATGGATTTTCTGAAGTGAGGTAGATCAATCTTTCAAGTGTAAGGGTTCCGTTGTTTACTTCATTGAGCATCATGGGGAAAAATTCTTGCGCTCCTATTACTCCTAAAGGAGCTCCAAAGTTGTCATCCCAGCCTTTTGCAACCTCATCTTTATGGTGAGGGGCATGTTCAAGAACAAGAACATCACACGGCCCATTATTCAAGGCATCTCTGGCTCTCGGAATATTTCTTCCGTGGACATATGTACGAGGACCCAATTTCTCAGCCATTGCCCTGTCAATAAGGAAGGAGCACGCCTCAAGCTCTGCGTACACAGGCTGTCCGGAACTCTTTGCAAAATCGATTAGGTCGTATGCACCATCTGGCATGACCCCTACATGGAGAACGTAGAGCCTTACCCCAGCGATTTTTGCGAGGTAAAGTGAGCTTGCAAGCCCTGAAACCATCCCATGACCGTACATGTACCCCTTTGCAAAGGCATCCACGTATGCAGCTGCATTTATGTTCCCCTTGTCTATGTAGTCTCTGTAAACCATCCTTTTTACCCAGTCAGAGTCGTCATGGTGTACAGCACAGACAAGCCCGGTTTTAGCCGTTTCTTCAAAAATTTCATATAGCACCCCGTGGTCGACTACCCCAAGTGTAGAAATATAAGGATATACGTCTTTCGGGTGCCTTGTGTTGAAAACCTTAATTCCAATAGCTCCAAGATCAAACAGGCTTTTTACCTGATCCGGGTGAAGACCAGCTCCGTACAATCCAAAATCAACATGGCTTTTACTTTCTGCATTTTTTTTCTTATCGAGAAAGGTTTCAACAGTTGCTGGCGCAGGTTCATTATTTGTCATATCAATAACAAAGGTAATTCCTCCAGCTGCAGCAAGCTTAGACCCAGATTCGAAATCCTCTTTGTTTGTGACCCCCGGATCCCTGAAATGGCAGTGTGTATGCCATACCCCAGGAAGCACCAAAAGTCCAGCCGCATCAACCACTTCTCTTGCATTTGAAAAATCAATGCAATTTGTAATTTCTATGATTTTTCCATCCACGACTCCAATATCAGCAAAATAGGAATCATGCGCAGTACAGATTTTTCCTCCCTTTAAAACAAGATCATACATTGCCTTTGTTGCCCCCTATCAAAATATATTTGAGTTTTTCTGAAATATTGGAAACGCAAACTCGAGTCCTACTCACAATGTTCTCTAATGCATCTGGCGTGAAACGAAAAACTGGACCTATAACGCTTACCCCGGCAATCACCTCCATATTATTGGCAAATATTGGAAATGAAACCCCAGCGGTATCAGGATCTAGATCTGCAAAAGTAGTGTCATAACCTTTCTTTCTTATTTGCCCCATCTCTTCAAGAACGCTTTCAAAACTTTTTCCTCTCAGAGAATCTTTCTCTTTTTCATAGATTTTTCTCAACTCTTCATGTGGCAAGTGCGCAGCCAAAATTTTTCCACTCGCCCCTCGGAGCAACGGGACGACTCTTCCAGGATTAGCTGTAATGGAGATATTGTGTATTCCTTGAATCCTCTCAATGCATACTCCATGATTGTTCTGCACGACGTTAACAATCACAGTCTCCTTCGTTTCATCTCTTAATTTATTGATAAAAGGATTAATAACTTCTCGTAGCTCAAAACTACGAATGCCTATGTAAGCAAGCCGGTATATTTCTGCACCGATTGAAAATGAGTTGGTTTTCTTATCAAGTTCCAAAAAACCCAGTTCATGTAAGTTAATTAGAATTCTGTACACTGCGGTCCTATCCAGATTTGGTTTAAGTTTTAGGATTTCAGAAAATGTCAACTTTGGATGACTCAAATCAAAACAGGCAAAAATCTCAGACGTTTTTTCCAATAATTTTAATTTGTATTTTTTTTCTTCCATAATCCACCTAGTTTTATATTATGAAACTTTGTTTCATAGTCTATTTAATGACACTATACCAAAAACAAAATAAAAAAACAACGACTTTACGGAAACAGAAATTTGTTACGAGACAGTGATAATTTCATACCTGAAACCGGACAGGGATCAATTACCCGGTAATAGAGATCTAAATTTTATCTGCTCTATAAGGACGATGAGGAGTGATTTTTTGAGCCTGAAAGAAGCGACGAGATCGGCGGTCCTGGACAGGGTTGTTAAAGGGGACATGACTAATGCTGCAGAAGGCGCGACTTGTCTCAAGATGAGCAAGAGAAGGCGAAAAAAATTCATTTTCCATCTTTTTGCTAAAAAAATCGTTTTTTTAAATGCTCAGCATTTAATGCCGGCTCTTCTAATCCCTCAGCTTCAGCAACTCTTCATCCAGTCCGTAGCGAACCACTTCGATTCTGCTGTTGTGCCTGGAAACAAAGTCGCCGGCTATTTCCGGAAACCGGAATGGGAAAAAAGCAGGATTATTCAGGAGCAACCTCAAAATGCCCTTGGCCTCCGGGGCAGCCATAAGTGCAGATTCAAGCATGAGGATTGCCTGGTTTCCATCTGTAATGCACAACACAGGTGCTTTCTCATAACAGCCTTTGGTCTTGGAGTCTTTCAGTACCCCCCACGCTACAAAGGAACGGAGGACATATTTCGCATAGCGACTAACGGTCTGCCGGTCACCATACTGCTCCTTCATGCGGCCTATGATCTGCATCTGGGTCACTTGCTCCTGCAAGGCCAACAGACGACCTGTCTGACGAGCGACGTTGAACCAGAAAGGATAGACTGCTGAAATCATTCCCCAGTGAACAGCAAGAGCCATTGACGAGTTTTCCCTCATAAAGGAAAGCGATGCATCCCGCAGAGGCATCAGTTCTGATTCAGGAGAAACCCATATCTTCATCAGATTGTTGACAGCAAATGTCCGGGTCTGGTCACTCCGCTCCCCTTTTGAACCGTTCCCTTTTTTGTCAGCGAGGAACTCATGCAATTCCTGTCGGATTTTTTTAGCATCAAGCCCGGCCAGCAGCAGATTGACTGTTTTCTGCATCCACTCAAACCGGATCACCTGCTTGATGCCGATAGATTCATGCCTTTTGCCCATCAACGCGTCCTCTTTTCTATCTTTACAAAGGGCACGATGACTTCCTCGACTGAAATACCTCCGTGCCCTACAATCATCTCTCCCGGATTCACGAATGCATCAAATCCGCAGGCCACCAGGGGAAAATAGTCCGCCGGCAAGCCTGTCGGATCCCACTCGTGGGCAAACGGGAACAACGAGGCAACCCTGGACCGAAGTTCCGGTGTGGGATACACCCGAACCCGCTCGCCTCTAGTCTCGGCAATAACGCCCTCAGAGGGGCGGCCTCTTCCTTCGCATTGAATACTGCCATGGTCTGCGGTCAGCCAAACATCAAACCTGTAATCCAGCAGCATCCGTACCAATTCAGCAAGGAATCCGCCCTGGCACCACTGCTTTACCTGGTTGTGCATTCCAGCCGAACCGAGCTGCATGCCGTGCATGATCTTATCGATCTTGTCCACGACGAGCCCCACTACCCTGGTCTTCCCGGGCTGGATTACAGCATCGAGAAGAGCGGATGCATCGCCATCTCCAAGTCCCCGCTGGTACACAACATCCATTCTGGATAAATCATGCCCCTCCCAAAACTGTTTCCAAAGATTCGCCTCACTATTCGTTGAGTGTATAGACGACGGGAAATAAAGTGGCGGCTTTCCGGAAAAAATTGACTGTCTCGAAACAGGGGTCAGCGTGGGAATCCATGCAAAAACAGCAAATTCGCGCATGAGAAATTCCGGATCCTGCTTTTGCAGAGACGAGCGCATAGTGACCCACTGGTCAAGCGAAAGACCATCGATCACTATCAGCGCAATACGACTGTCGGCGGAATCCTCAATATCACGGGCCAGGCGGCGGGGTACATGGTGCACCATGGCAGGATTCGTAGGCGGCAGATTCACCAGGTTGGAATAGTGCCCTGTCAGCCAACCGGCAAAATTCGTGTTCAACGCCTCACCAATTTTCCTGAGCCTAGTCTGATGTTCATCGTTGCTCCGGCAGAAAACCAGGGAAGAAAGCTCTGCCCATTTCAGTGCGAAGACGGCCCATTCGGAGTGTCGTGCCTCTGCTGTAGGCAGATTTTGCTCAACCATATCAAACAGGCGGACGATACGCAGTTCTTCATCGTCCACACCGGTCGTAATAATGCCGCTTCGAAACCACGATCCAGGATCATAATCAATACCTTCAACCTCAACGGGGATTAGTTTCCCCTCAAGGAACAGGTTGTCGATATATATCCTCACATCCTGATGATCAAAGGGAAGATGATCGGGGCCGCTATACCTGAAGCCGGATTTCGCCAATTCTTCTCCTGCACGGCCTAAAGCGCCAATTCTGGATAAAAAGAGAGGCCAGCGTTCCTGCAAAAAGGCAAAGAACGCTTCGCCGTCCGGGACGATTTCCTCAAGCGGCCAGTCAATAAATTCTTTGTGACTTCTGAGGACCTGTATAACTCGTTCCGCCAATATCTGCGGGATCTGCGACTTTCCATAATGCAACCGAAGCAATGCCCGAAGCAGTTCCACATCATCTCCGATAAGCTCTGCGGCAATGCCGAACACGGAACGGAGAATGAAATCCTTAGTGGCGTTTTCCCCCATACGATCCGGAGATGACTTCTGCTGAGCCTCAAAGAGAGTGTCGAGAAGGCTTCGGTCAAGCTTCTCTACCACAGGGCAGCTCAAGTTGGGAAAGAGTGTCCCAAGGCTGAACGAAAGCTTACGGCCTGCCTCGAGCAGATCGTACGGCAGTGAACCAAGCTCGGAAGCCTGCAGGCGGAGAACCACCGTCAAATTGGCCTCTTTTCCCTGGTCCCAGATAGAGCGATATCTCGATTCAAAGGCGAACCGAAATTCCACCGGGTCATTGAACTCGATAAGGTCGAATCCCCGCTCCTGAAGCCCAAACGCCAGTTTTTCCTCTGTCAGAAGATCATCGGGGTCTGCAACAAGGATCAGCTTGCTAATCCCCGGCACGAATTCTTTGAGTACAAATTCTCGCCAACCATTTAAACCTGATAGACAAGGGTTCATAGCGCACCTCTTCTAACACACTCCATCAGCCTTTCGTAACGGTGGTCTTTCTTTAAAACCGAATTTGCTTCGACAATAGATTCGAGACACTCCTTCAAATCCTGAAGATTCCATGATTGGACGTTATCAAAAGCGTCTAAAAAATGTAGTGCATCCTTTGGGAACTGCTTACACAAACCAGATTCTTTTAAAAGATGCAGGATAAAATGTAAGTCGTCAATCGAATATAGCCAATCGTAGACTGTTTCCAGAGCCGAAGGGAACTCGTTTCGGGCAGCGATGATCATTCGGGCAAATGATTCTGCAATACTACCGGAAATAAGGTCACGCGACTTAGGCCAAATATTGTGCCAGAATGGCCGAATACGATTATTCCAATACTCCTCTTTTTGCTCACCTGCACCTTCCATCGCCTGTGCCAGGGTTTGAGCAGCATATTCTAACCCTTCCCTTTGCAGCATTTGAAAAGCTGATTGGAAATCTCCAGTTGAATACCCTTCTACCGCGTGAAGCGCAGTATATGTTAGAAATGCCACGAACTGGCGGCAATGCTCTCCTAGTTCGTCATAGTAATTCACCGTTTCTAGGAACTGAGACTTGAAGGCAATCAGAAGCGGTTGATACAGGCGTGGAGACCAAAGAAACCCCTCCCATACTGCCTTTGCTTCCTCATGATCATCTGCCCATTGGAACAAAGGAAGTAAATGACGTTCTGTCCAGGATCGATCAACGCGAAAGAGCGCGATCAACCTGGATGCCAATATCACTCTGCCATGACGGAACAGGTCGGATCGGACTTCACATAGTTGTGTAAAAATGGGTTTAATATCATCCGGTAAACAATCAGAGTCATTAGGCTTACGTTTGAACAAAATGTTGAGCAGTGCTTCCGTTACGTGACCTATAGGATGATTGATCGCATCAGTTACAGGTTCACTCAGAGATTTCTCTTCTCGTATTATGTTAGAACCAGCTTCTAATGGGAGATTCAAAATACGTTTGCATAGATTCAACAGGATATCCTGGTGTTTCTCAATTGTTTCGGAAACCTCTCTTAACCACCATGTGACACTATGCAATATCTCCTGCAACACATCATCAGGCATTTCTTGGACCAACGGTGCACCATAGTGCCAGGACCGTAAGACTAACCCCTCTTGACTCCATACCCGAAGTGCTTCACGCCAACGGTCTTTTGGCCAAATTTTCTTCTTTGCAATATCACACAATGCAAAAATGCTATGAAAGAACCTCGTACGACAGGTATCGCCCCAGGTGTCCTTATAAAATCGATCGTTATCGACTGGTGTAGTTTGCAGCCATTGGACCAACTCACTTCTTTTTCGCGGCGCGAAAGTAATTTCTTTTTTCTCTTCGAAATCCGTTTCCCACGATCCGCTCATCCATATAGAAAATTCATCGCTTTCGTTTGCAGCCAATTGTAGAAAGGGGTAAGCTACCGACAAATCAACCAATCGATTTCGCGCTTCATCTCCCATACGGAGACCAGATGCTTCCAACTTTGCCAGGTGCCTCCATACAGAGTGATCAACTATTTCCTGCCAACAATCAGGTTCAATGTCATCCCGGAACATCCTTCGGGGCGGCCCGAGCAGGATAGCATTTTCCAGTCGTTCCTGTGACCAGGAAGAAAGAGATTTTCCTTTTAGAACGAAAAGTCTATAAACTTCCCGTTGCGTTTCAACGGACCAGAGCCACCAGGCATCATCAATAAGCAACCAATCCACCCAATCTTCTGGAGTGATCAGATCACCTTGGCTTGCAGCATAAAAAGCCAATCGTTTGAATGTCGGAAACGGCAATTGAAACCATTCTTTCGCTGTTTGGGCAGCACGCAATGGGTTTATTTTTTTAACCGCACACCACGCATCTCGAAGCAGTTCAATCAAAAAAACCCAGTTGCGAAATCCATAGTTTTGCTCATGTGGGCTGATGGATGGCAAATCTAAATAAGACCGGTCCTTTTGCTCATAGGCTTTCCCTATTTCGCGTTTTAAACATAAGGCGTCGAACAATAAGTGCTGGAAATCTTCCATCAGCGTGGGCAATGCTTCCTGCCAACCCTTTTCATCTACAAGATCTCTCAAAAAAATGGAAACATCATCTGCTGCAAGGACCAATTCGCAATCCACTAATTGCCTTAAAGACGATTGAGACTCCAATGTTTCATTTTCATCTCTCAAACGAAAATGTTCTTTCAAGATAATCATCGGCGAAAGTAATTCCCGCAGTTCCATCCGTAAAAAAGTATTCATACCGTCACGTTTGAAGCTATTAATCCATCGAGTAATTCCAAGATTACGCTTCACTTTGACACGGTCTGTTAACAAGATTCGCCATAAAACACGCATCCTTGCATCGGGTATTGAATTCGGTGCATTTGCGCGAATCTCATCTAGTTTTTTCTTATTTTTTTCACGTTCCAAGCTTACAAGGTAATCTAATTCCTCATTTATAATCCTTACCATGTTTTCATGGAGTTCCCCGCTTTGTTTCACTAGCCAGAGAACCAATTGAGGATTATTGAGATGCCGAGTCAACCAGTGGGCAATCTGACTCATTTTCATATCCCAACTACTCCCGTGTTGCCTGCTTACAACCGCCATCTTTGGAGCAAGGGTATAAGGTGTCGGCCGGTCGATAAGGCTAAAGCGTAACTCATTACATTTAATCGGTGGGCATGCGGGGATACCGAATCTGGATAAGTCTTCGCATTGAAAACATTCCTTTGAGAACTCAGAAAGCCATTCTATTGAAGGTACGGGGTTATGCTCCGCAAAACGCTTCGCTGGGAGCCCGGAATCGTCAGAGAGGGCCCAGAGCATTCGCCCTACGTAGTCATCTTGCTGTGTGCTTGCCGAAGGCCGAGTCAGGGCATGCTCTACAACAATACGTTCTTTCCCAAAAATTCCGTCACGGTAGGTTTCTGCCCAGACTCTTAACGTATCGCGCAACACTAAATGATCTTGGGAACCTCCCGGTATTTTATAAATTATAGGCGTAACGCCTTTGGCCTTCCAATCCTTTTCTACAACCTTTTCCTTTCCTGGCTCGCATGGAACAAAAGCATAGGCCTGAGGTGTCACCTGACCCATCATCCGATCCGCATCCAAAGCATCCATAATATAGCGGAGCACCCTATCACCAATGCTGTAGCCGACGAAACAAACCACATAGTTGCTGAGAAGGTCGCTAACGAAGCGAGCGCCCCATCCCTCGGTGAGATAGGCAAGGCCAAAATCACCACTGGTCAGTACAAGGTGGTTTAACGCGCCTTCATCTGGGGAGACGGGAAGTAAACCGTGTAAATGGACCAGTCCATTCCATCGACTATTCTTGGGAATGGGGAGAAGTGGGGCGGAATAAACACAACAGGACTGTTTGGTTTGTTTGATCACGTGTTCGAAGATACGATCGAAATTTGTAGTAACAAGCCGTAATGCTCCTTCCCGGTTACGGGCAAGTTGCAGCAAGGCCATTTGAATTTCTTTGGCCCCTTTGCGGCGCAATTTCGGTTTCAGTATTTGTGCCAAAGCTTTACGAACAGCAAATCTCTGCCCTGGAATTCTTTGCTCTAACAAATTCAATGCAACATCATATTGACCATTATCCATAGCAGTTTCTTCAAGATCATTAAAGCTAGTTCCCAATCGTTTATAGATCTCGTTAACCAATCCTTCATAACCAGGCAGGCCCGCAGGGTAAGATATACCTGCCCCGCAGAAGAACACCACTTGCCCTTCTTCATGTGCATGCAAAAGACTATCAGGGATTTCAGGGCCGTTTGTTATAAACTGCATTTGGAAACCTCAATTATCCCAAGCATCAGCAGCGGTCTGATTTCTGGCAGAAGTTCGCGGGCTGATTGCAGCTCACGTCTCCATTCAGCTTCGTCTGCGTCACAGCGGAACAGCCTGAATTGCCTCACTTCCGGCAGGCCTATCCGTTCAATGGCCTTCCGGCGGGAGACAAAAGAAACCATTCCGCGTTCTTCCTCTCGATCTACTGAAAGAAGGTGTGCATGTTTCATGGCTTCGAACACCTCACGGCCTGCCTGTTCAGCAGCCTCATGCAAATGCCTGTGGGCAGCAATGGATTGATCCTGATCAAGTGCTGAACCCATCCGGATTTCCCCACTCACAAGGGCATCCCAAATATGCCGTGCCGTGGGCAGAAAAAGCGTCCTATCTTCACTCAGAAAGACACTGAGGTAGCTTCGCCGCACCATAGGGATACGGAGGAACTGCGTTTTCGTGTACCCCCCCGCCTGGAGCCGTATCTCAAACAATCCCCAAAAACCCGAAATACCTGGCGGCAGGCCGTTTACCGCAACGCAGGGCAAGGGCTGACCCATGGTAATTTGATGAAGGTTCAAAACCAGTCCCCGAATACGGGCGTTCTCCAGATTAATCAGTGACGCATCTGTCAGGCGGTCAGCATCCCGGGCATTGAATACGCACTTGCGCATTTCAACACCATCCGGCCATCGGAGATCCCACCAGGAGCGCTTGCGCTTCGCCAACCCACCGGATGAATTCAGATAACCGACCGTCATCTGTTCAATCCAGTATGGCAAGGGATGGGACCGCAGCCGCTCAGCTGCCTGCACATCAACTTCCTCCGAAATGCCATAAAAAAATGATGTTTCTCGAGTCTGCCGGATCTCATCCCGTATCCGCTCCACCGTTTGATCGACAGAGGCTTCGATATTTTCCGGGTTAAGAATAGCCGACGCGAATACATCCTCGAACAATTCACCAGCCTGGGCGGAATCGAGCACATCTCCTGTCTTGTCGATGCCGAACTCATTGAAGATCACCGATAATTTCTGCTCCAGCACTTCGCGAACACGGAATTCCACTGAATCTTCAATAACGAAATTAACCGCCCTTACCATCCTAGGCTGTCCGATACGGTCGACACGGCCTATCCTCTGTTCAAGGCGCATTGGATTCCAGGGAAGATCATAGTTGATGATCACGTGGGCAAACTGCAGATTCAGGCCTTCGCCGCCCGCGTCGGTAGAAACGAGGACGCGGTGCGTTTTCCGGAAGGCATCCTGGACTTCTTTTCTTTCTTCCATGTCCATGGAACCATTCAGAGCGACAACCGGAATTCCACGGGCTTCAAGAAACTCTTTCAGCATCTGCTGTGTAGGGACAAATTCTGTAAAGACCAATACTTTCAGGTCCGGTTCGTTTTCCTCGGCCTGAAGTTGATAAACCCACTCAATCAATGCCTCTGCCTTTGCGTCGGATCCAGCCTGTTCACAGCGAACTGCCGCATCCAACAGGGTTTCCACATGGATCATTTCACTCTGCAGGGCCGAAATTTGGGATTTCAGCAGCTCATCAAGCAGCTCCTGTCCATCCATGTCGTACAGTTCATCGTAATCCTCCGCTTTTTCCGGGCCATTCTCAAACTCTGCCAAGCGCATGCCGGCCTGCGCTTCTCCACCTCTGAGAACGGAAAGGCGCCGTTCCAGCGTGGTGCGAATAGCCCGGGTGCTGGAAACCACCAGGCGCTGCATAAGGATCATTAGAAACCCGATGTGCCGTTTCTTTTCCCGCAGGGCCTGGTTGTAACCTTCGCGCACGTACTCGGTCACAGCCTCGTAGAGAGCTTTCTGCAGGTGATGGCGGTTTTCCCATGCCACGGGAATCATCTGGGTGCGTCGGGGTTTAAAAAGGGGTTTGCCTTCTGCATCGATGGCCCTTCGCTTCTCGGTGCGGATGACATAGGGGGCCACCCGTTCACAGGAGACGCTGTCCATGTCAGGAAAGGCTTCCTCATCCAACAGATTCATCAACCTATGAAAAGCGTCAGTCTTTCCCTGGTGAGGCGTGGCAGAAAGCAACAGTACATAAGGGGCCGCCTCCGCAAGCCCCTTTCCAAGCTTGTAGCGGGCAACCTGATCGGTACTTCCGCCCAGCCGGTGCGCTTCATCCACCACCACTAAATCCCAACCTGCAGTGAGAAGATCCTCGAAACGATTTCGGTTGTATGCGGCAATTCGTTCTTTCGTCCAGCCACGCCGTTTTTCTACAGGTTTAACGGAATCAAGGGATACAATGACCTGGTCAAACAAGGACCATGCAGAACCTCTATTTTCTGCACCAGAAGCCATACGCTGCAACGTGGTAATGTCTTCTCCCAGCACGAGCTGGAACTGTTCGTTGAAATGGGTCTGCATCTCTGCTACCCACTGGGTGGCCAGCCCCTTCGGCGCAACAACAAGAGTGCGGCGCACCAAACCGCGCAGTTTGAGTTCCCGCATGACAAGGCCTGCTTCTATGGTCTTGCCGAGCCCTACCTCGTCGGCAAGAAGATAGCGCACACGGTCTCCCGAGATGGCACGGGACAAGGCCTGGAGCTGATGGGGCAGCGGGATGACGTTAGACTCCATGGGTGCCAGTAAAATAGTACCGTCAGAAGCTCCGGCAGAGCCTTCGAGCACATCAGCCACTTTGGCCGCTGAGGAAACATAGGCAATACGGTTCGCTTCGACCTCCGGATACAAATCTACATTCAATGGCCGCAAGGCGGAACGGGGCACACGAACTATCGTGTCCTGGTTTGGCAGCCAGACACGGCACATTGTCTGTCCCCAGAGGCTTTTTTCCTCAATAATTTGGCAGAGTTGTTTGTGGCCTGGGGTGTAATACCATGCCATCATTTTTCTTTACCCATCGCTCTTTTACCAAATTTTTCCCAAACAGCCTCAACAGGAATCCGTGTTAGTATTTCACGTATTGCCTCCAATGTCTTCTTGGTATAGCGTTTATAAATTTGAGCCTTGATCTTCTTTTCACCGTACATTTCAGGATTTGTCCATATATCCAATTCAAACAAATAGGCTCGCACCTTTGGAATAGAAAGTTTAACTTTTTTAGCGATGTCAGTAACAGTTAGGTTGTATTTATCAAGCCAGTCATATTCTTGCTTGATCAAAGCTCCAACGACCGTCTCACCGTCCTTGGCTAGACGAACAGCAAGGTCAGCATCTTTCTTGATTCGAAGGAAAATCGGAATTCCGTTTCCTTGGGTTTCTAACTTCAGTTGGGCGACCTCAGGCAAAATTAATTTCCAGTCATCTCCCCGCCGTCTCCTCCTGATGGCATTTCTGAGTTCACCTTCAGAAACCCGCTCTGAATCATCACGTGTTGCAGTGGCTAACGCAAGGATCGATCGTAATCTCGCCGCTGCTTGAATCCCTTTGCGGCTCCCCACTAGTAATAGTTGATCGACCTGTCTTAGTTCACAATCAATTAACACTTTCAGATCTTTCGGGGGACGAGTCGAAACTGGCAGCACACGATCTGGGATACAATCAGCAAGATTCTCATTGAAAACTCGATTAAGCAGATCGCCAAAAAGAGTAACTCCAGCCTGTGCTTGTAGATAAAGCAGGTCTTCTGATACTTCTTGGTAGTAGTGAATCGCAGTGTCTCGATGTGCATCGAGAATGGACAAAGTTGCACGCTCATCGGCCGAAAGCGTTTTGAGCGAATTCTCCGTCATTTCCAAACATTTATCAAAACTATACGAGTATTTCCCACCCTTTATGTGAACAGTACCTGTTTTGTCTTTTATGATTGCTTTTAGTAACATTTCAAATGCGTGATGCATAAGAATCAGAACACCTTCAGCACGGCCCTGTTCATGAGGTCGGTTAAACAACTCGACACTAAGCACTAAGGAATTGATGGCACGTCTTTTAAACTCTGTAACTTCCCTCTTGACTTTCGGCATATCTCAATCCTCACCCAAACGAGTAACTGCCTGGTCATACCACATGAGCAGTTTGGGGTCTTCTTCCAGAACATTATTGGGGATCTTTTCAGCCACAGAAATTATGGTGACGTAATCCCGTTCCTGCCAAGCTTTCTTAAAACCGGCACGGACAGCTTCGAGGCGGAAGACCTTGAGTTTCTTTTTGACCTCTTTGTATTCCTCGAACTCCTTGAGCAGAGCCTTCTCGCGTAGTTTCTCCAGGTCGCCCGACTTGTTGGGATCGGGTACGTACCAGCGGTCGCGGGCCTTGGTCACCAGCGCCGGGGCATCCTTTGGCAGGTTGCGCAGTTCCTTCCAGTTGGTGGAGAGGTAGGCGTGGATTTGCTCGGGCACAGGGCCTTTGCCGTCGTAGCAGAGGAAGTTCTGGTTCAGCAGTTCGCGCAGGTCGAGCTGGGCCTCGTTCTTGCTCCAGCCGCCAAGTTGTTGCATAAACTGCGGATTGATGTCGGAGAAGGTCTGGGGCTTTTCCTTGATGAGCTGGCGGAGCCATTGGATGGCGGATGCCTCGTCGGAGACGAACATAGACATCTGCTTGAGTTCACCCGAGGTCATCTTCTTGCGGTCGTATTCGGCCACCTGATCCGGCAGGAAAAACATGCCGTCGCGCTCGATGAAACGTTGCGACAGCCCAATCTGGAACTCCTGGCTGGAGATCGGCACGGGGTAGCCTTTTCGGACGTAGTAGGCTACCATCTGGTCGAACAGGATGCGTGGATCACGTTCCGGGACGAACTGTAGCAAGGTTCCCTGTTGCTTGGTGACCGGCAAATACTTCAAGTGTGTACGAACAAAGTCCCAAACGCCTTCTTCCGTTTGTGCCTCTTTCTGAAAGCGATCTTCAAAGCCGCCGTTGGGTTTGTAGGCCGAGATAACGAGGTCTTGTTTGACGGCTGTGGGTGTATTAACTGCTTGAAAAGTACCTTGTTTTTTATCGAGGGCTGAAACACTGGCTACAATAAAGCCAGCATTTGCAATAGCTGTTTGGATACTGTTCCAGACAGATGCTTTTGTATTGGAAAACTCGATTGTTATCCAGCGGCCCGGCTTTAAAACTCTGAAATATTCGCTAAAGCATTGCTCCATAAGTGATTGATAATCAGATAATTTTTTTTCTTTAACCTTATCAATAATTGCTTCTTTAGCTGGATTTGTAAAAACTCCTAACCATGCCTCAATAAGGAAATTCAGGTCTGAATAATAGATATTCTCACCAAAAGGTGGATCTGTAAAAATGTAATCTATAGAATCATTTGGACAATGAATACTTGTTGAGCTTGCTGTTGAAATTACTGTAGTTCCAAGTGAGCGAGGTTGGCTTGAAAATACTTTGGTAAGTCTTTTCAACTTTCCTTCATGGACATACCATGGACTCAATTCTGAATGTTGAGAAGGAACATAATACACTCCCTTCATATACTGAGAGACTTGCGAAAAACCAGCTGGTCTATATGAATTACAAATAGAGCTTGTCCATATTCCCTGCTCGAATAGATAATATAATTGTTGCCTGATACGAGAGTTCTTCTCAAGTGATACGGCTTTCCAGATATAACTCATTGAATGAAGTACCCTCGGTAGGAATAGTAAATGAATATGACTAATTTTAGTTGTTTTCATCCGACCTACATTCGCCATCTGCATTTCAGGAATAGGTATGAATGGAACTACATCAGGCATGGGCATTGCCTCGATTTTTTTCAATACGTCTGCATCATGCTGATCTGGTTTTTTTTCGAAAGTTGATTTACCATACTTATATTTGATTAAAACTGGAATTCTTTTTGGCTTTTCGATGAAAACACCATTCTCTATCCTTGTCTCAAACATCAGATCTAAGGCTTGCTTGTTCTTTGCATTAGCTCCACAATGATTACATATTATGTTTTTTGAAACCATCTGACTCTCTTCATCATATGCCTGTTCTGTAAAAACAATTTCCCCGCCGCATTCTGGACAAGAAAATAGCTCGCTCCAGACCGTGTACTCTATTTGGCATTTTGTTTTTCCATCGATATGATATGTTTGATACATCCATCCAAGATCTTCTTTTAAATCTTTGAGTATTTTTCGTGCCTTAGCTTCGAAACCAGGAATATCAAATGGCAGCAAATAATTTGCTGCAATATTTGTTGCAGAAACACCCAAATCACTTATTATCGAGTGTCTATATCCAATTTTAGAGGAATTTGCCGATTTATTTAGTACATTTTCGCCTGCAAACTCTATATCCCCATTCTTTTCAACTTTGTATCCAAGCGAAAGGATTTCGTTTCGGTCATCACACATCTGTGCAGCTATTCCTACCATACCACTACCACAGAACCCATCTAAAACGAGGTCGCCTGGTTGAGTATAATGAAGGATATAATGCATTACGGCCCTGTGAGGTACTTTGGCATGATATGAATGCGCCTTGTATAATGGGTGCGTTTTCCCCTCGCTCACATCGACGGCAAAGGGTTCCCGGTGATAGTGGTAAGCTTCGGGCTGCTCCGGCTTCTGCGCCTCCCACTCGGCGATGAAGTCGGCGATCCACGGATTCGGGCAGGCGGTTTAGTACGGCGGATCACTCAGGTTCAGGATGTCCTCGTCGCTGCCGATGGGAAAGCCTTCGATCTTGCGGAACTCAGGGTCTTGCAGCTTCTTGCGCAGTTCCTCGGTAAAGTGGGCACGGCGGGCCTCGTCGTTCTCGAAAGTCATGCCGAGACAAGTCACCGGATCGGAGGGCTTCTGCGGCTCTTCAAGCAGCGAGTCGAACAAACTGTTTTCTTTCATCTTCATAATCCTTCGCTTTCGTCTTGTGTCTCAGCTTGGTCACTTCGCAGGTGACCAAGCTCGGCAGAGTTGGTCACCCGCGAAGTCACTCTTATTCCATGACAATCCGCACCTTTGCAGGATCTTTTCCCCTGGTGAGCTGTTCTAGATACTCCTCAAAGCGTTTTTTCATTTCCGCCGGTGTAGCCGGTCCGCCTTCAACCTGCAGGGCCTGCTGCAGCTCCTGTGATTTTACGGTGACCCTGACCAAGCCGGAGAGAACTTCCTTCAGAGCATGGAGAAAGTTATTGTCAAGAGGTTCGGGCAGTTCTTTTGTTTTGATGAAAATCTTTAGTTTCTCACGATCGTCAGCTTTCAGCAGTTCCATGTTGGCTCGGGTGACGGGATCACCGAGGTTTTTGAGGATTACAGATGTCCAGTTCGTTATCAAGGCCTCAAGCTGATCGTCCAGCTGGTCTATCAACTGAGATCCAGCGTGTACATTAGTTTCTACTGACGGCCTGAAACCGCAATGAGGGCAGACAGGTGTAGCGTCAAGATCTTTCTCTGTCAGGGCAAAACAGCTTTTCAGCTCGACCAGCCGGTTCTGGAATTCTGTGAGCTGCTGCCGGGGCATCAGTTCGATACCGGCCAACTTGAGCAGGGTTTGCAGGCGTTGATCGTTGAGCAATCCCGCCTTGCGATTGTCGTCCTTGACGCCCAGTCTCGCCCTGGTATGAAGCCCCATATAGGCAGTAATGTACTCTTTTTTCAATCCCTGAAGCTGTGAACTGATGCTGCGGGATTGTGAAGCGAGTTCTGCCGGGTTTGCTTTCTTGAGGATATCTAGCACATCCTGCCGGATCGTCCTCATGCGGTCTACCCAGTCGTGATCCGGAGGCAACGCCCTCTCCGCGTCAGAGAGCCAGAACACCGTCGTTCCGTTTCCCATTATGAATTCGCGCAGAGCGTCCAGTTCATCGAGAGTCTTCACGGCATTGCCATGGCCCTGAACGTCGGGAACACTGTAGCTGAAGTTCTTCAACTTTCCCGGGGAAGAATAGGCCTGGAGCGACTCAAAGAACGTTTTCGCGTTTTCCAGCTGCACGTTCCGGTTTTGACGGTCGTCATCCGATCCTCCGCTCGCTGTCCGTGACACGGAAGCCAGATCAAGCCCCCAGAAGGAGAGCCCTTCACGCAGGGCCTGCTGTGCCATGACAATGCGCTTGATAACCTTGCCCACTGACTGCTGCAGGTTCTGTACCGGATCGTCTTTCCCCTGGGTGACCAGCTGTACCAGGCCCGGGGGCATGTCAAGCAGTTTGAACAGCGCAGTGAGGGCGGGAATATTCCAGTCCTTCGGCTGCTCCAGATGTTTAAACCGGACCAGTTCATCCATGCCGGACGCAGCGAGCTGCTGAAGCCCGGTTGCGTCGAATTTCCTGCCCGGGATAGCGAGGACGATATCCCCCGAGTACACCAGTGCCGCCGCCAGAACAGTCACCCATTCGGGCTCGAGGCGGGAACCTCCGGTGTTCATGTACTCTACACCGTGGTCACTCTGAATTATTTCGCTGCGGTTTATCACCTGTCCGTGAGGTTTGGCCTTGACTGCGTCAAGAATAATCCTAACGTATTTGGATTTGTAGGGATCCAGCTTCTCGCCGTCGAGCAGTTCCAGAGCATCAAGAACGGATGTGGCCTGCTTGGTGCGGCTCTGGCCGGCAATTGCCCGCAGAGCCTCCTGTGCCGCCTGGGCGCGGTTGCTGCCGGTGATAAGGATCGAAAAGAAGGGATAGTCCGGTGCCTGGTTCTCAAAGTGGGGCGCCAGGCAGATACCGGCGATGGTGTTTACCAGGTCTCGGAAGTTGATAGTCTCATTGGGGGCCACACCGGACAGATTCCGAATAGATTTGCCTTTTGCCCATTCGGCAATGGTCCGGGCTTGGCCCTGGTAAGTGACCTCAAAAGCGTTGGTCATGTTCTTCTGCAGCCACTGGACCAGTTTCTTCAGGAAACCGTTGGCCTTGGATTCATAGGTGGCCTTGGCATTGCCCGATGACGTGGCGGAAAGGTCCAGGGCGGCAGTATAGCTTTTCAGTGCGATCTGGAATTCTTCGTCGATGTCTTTCAGCCGGAAAAAGACTTCATCCGGTTCTTTCGTGTCTTTGAACCGAGGAGGATCGTTCGGCTGGATGAAGTAGATATAGAAATCCCGCTGCGGCACAGCGGTGGAGCGTTCGTTGGGAGCACCGAAGAATAGATACCCGAGGCGGGCCGCTTTGCGTTCAAGCCATTCGAGTTCGTGCTGCCATATCTTGTAGCCCGTCACGTAGGTCTGGTCTGTGCACTCCATAACACGGCGAAGGGCTTCATAATAGTATCGGTCGAGCTGGGAGGCATTGAGACTTTCGGCCCGTTTTTCGATCAAGGCATCGTAGTCGTCTGTTTTTTTAAGGTCCAGGTAATATTGGCGGTTGTCTTGGTTGGACGAGATGAATTGCCCGCTGACCGTTTTATGGATCTCCCGAAGAACAGTTTCCACATGTGTCTGCAGGTCTTTGTCCGGTTCATCGCTGCCCAGTTCGGCAATCATTGGATCGAAAAGGCAGAGTCGGTCGCGCAGTTCTTCCGCGGACGCTCCCATGGGGGCGTAAATGTCGCCGGTGGTTAGGCGGTGCACGGACAACGCATGGATAAGGCGCAGAGCCATAGGTTTATATTGTTTGCGCGGGAAAGCGCTCTCTATACGGGATTCAAGCACCTGGCTGCAGTCGATGACGGCCCGGATATCTGGAATGGCACGGAACGAGGCATTTTCTCGAAGGGTGCTCCAATAGCTGTCAAAGGCGATAAGGCCGGGCTCGTCCTGTGGCACATTTTTGTCAAGCATCTTCTTCATGGCCAGAGACAGAGTCTTGAGCACTTCCCGTTTTTCAACGGCAGTCACACGCTCGAAAGTATCTATATAGTCAGGGTGTACGGGGAAGAGCCGGACAAATTCGTCCATGCGCTCGTTCATGCGGTCATAGTATTTGGTAAAAGGTTTCAGGTGGTCACGAATCCTTGACTGCTGTTCGGCTGTTTTCCTGAGCAGACGTTCGGCCACCACGAACTTGACGTCCCTGCGGGCAATGAGTACCTGCTCGAAGCGGTCCTTTACCCTTCTGATACTGTCGGCCACGAAAGAAAAACGGGGACTGTCGAAAATGGCTTCCTGGACACCGGCGATAAAGCGGAAACGAAGGTCTTTGCATACCTCCCCGACCTCCCGAAGAAAATTGAGGTCGAGTATCAGGTCCTGGTCCTTTCGAGTGCGAAGGAAATCGAGCAGTTCGTCCACCAGAAGAAGCAGTCCGTGATCGGGGAAAACCTGGTGGAAGGCCGTCATCATTTCCTCGAAGGCACGTTTGTTGTTGGGCACCTTGTCAGCAGCCGGGAATAAATAGGGTACGCCCATGGCTGTCAGGTGTTCCTCCAGTTCGGCGACAAGTATGTCCCGGAGAGACATTGTGGTGGCCCCTATCTCGGTCCGGATAACCTTGAAGCGACCGCAGATCCCGGCTGCCGCAGCAGCCACGTTTCTGTCGTTCAGGTTCGGGAGCAGGCTATCGTTTTCTGCAATGGCTGATAATACCGACATGAGATGGGATTTGCCTGTGCCGTAGTTGCCCACAACCAGCAGGCCCTTGTTGTCCATGGGATGATCGAACTGAAGCTGGGGAATGACAAGGTTCACCAGCCTTTCGGCCATCTCCCCCGAGATGACGTAAGTTTGAACAAGATGTTGCGCGGCTGAAGCCTTATCGGCGTCCCGAAGCTGGATGGTAGTCTCAATGGGCTCGAACTGGATGAGCTCTCCGTATTTCATTGCGTCTGCCCCCTTGTGAGTTCTTTCCGGTTCACCATGCAATCGCCTCGGGGCTGACTACGAGAAGGGCCTGCACAGGATACCGTTTGTATTCAGGATGATCCGGCGCTGCGTAGACTAAATTTTCGCCGATAATGGATCCGCTCCACGCGGCAACCACCGTCCTGTTCCGGGAGAGTCCCTGTAAAAGCCGCAGCGGGTCCAGCTTGAGCGAGACGTCGAAGAGAATTTCGATATTGTCCAACAAGACGACAGGGTCTTCTCCCACAATATCCAAGAGAAGACGGGGTATCTGCAATGCTCTCTGCCGCTCGGTGAGATCGAGCATGCGCCTGGAGAGTTCCAGATTTACATTAATATAGGGAGCTGCAGTGCGTTTATGGACGTCCAGAAGAACAGCGGTCTTACCCGAACCAGCAGAAGCCACAAGAATGACCAGGCGGTGATACAACTCTGCCGCCTGCTCCATTTTGTGAATTACGATATCGGCGAGAGGTTCTGCCATTTTGAATCTCCTCCTGAACCTAGGCTGCTTGAGCTGCTGCTTCAGAAAGGACGGGATTTCCTGACGATCAAACATTACATGTCTTTCTGAGAAATTGATAGATTTATTTCACCAAATAAAAAAACACAACATATAATGCTCACAATTTACTGTGATCATCAGCTGCTGTCAACCCCTACAACATAATATAGGTTGCTAAAGCCCAATTTTTAGAAGTATCTCTTCGAGTTGAAAAAAAGTGAAGTGAAAGAGGGATGAAGGAAAAAAAACACAATTTCATGCCCAAATTTAACGGCTAATAAAAAATCATTTCTTTCATCGAAACACTCAGCTTCAAAAGTTCCAAATTCAGTTGGAAAATCTTGTCAAAGAACAGCTCAGAGTCATATTGAACTTTCTGATTACCATACGAAAAATCGGTCTTGCTTCTTGAACCTTGGTGTTCCGTAATGTAGAATAAAACCGTTGCGGGGTCTGATATGGTGTTACAAAGTGGTGTTACAAAACTGCACAACGGGCTTTTGAAGAATGCAGTGTTTGCAACAATTCATAAAAAGAGAGGAAAATGGTAATGAATCCCTCCTTCTCCGCCATTTTTTTGCCTTTATACTGGAGCAGAGGGAGGAAAAGTGAATTCACACCCTTTTCCTCCCTCTGCTTTTGAGTGATGTGCCCTGGGAAAAGAGTTGCGGAAAAGGCAACGCGGTCTTTTTTGGTTGTTTCTTTCCATGCTTTTCGATATACTATATTTGGTATATCTGAAATAATTTTCAGGGAGGTTGCTCTCATGCCAAAAAAGAACGCCGCAAATCGCACAATTGTTTTCGTTACGGTTTTTCTTCTCTGTCTTTCGGCTTCCACCGCATTGGCTTCCATTTCCCAGGATCTTGCCGAGCGGCTCGACTTTTTTCTGGAACGAAGCTGGGTGTACAACAACGTGGGCGAGCCGGATACCATTGACTGGAATACTACCTTCAAGGCAGAACTTGAAATGTACAGGATTTCCGGTTCATCGTATTTCGACTGGTACTTTGTGTCGTATGGCCTTGACGGTACAATCAATGTTTTAGGGCAAATTTACAAGAAGGGATACATGTCAGGATATGAGGTCTGTGACGAGCTTGAATCCCAGGGAGGTTTTCCTGTCGGCACGACAGGGCTTGGGAAGATATTCCGGATACAGCACACACGAACGGGAAAATCCATCCGAGTTGCGGTACAGGACAACAAAGAGCTCGGACAAACCGTGGTATACATGCTGACGCAGGATGCCTGGGAGAGGGTCAACTGATCAACAAAATTAATGTCAAAAAAGCTAGCTATAAAAAGTCAATAGTTGTTGAATTCCAAGATGCGGCAGAGCTTATTGGGGAATTTATAAGAGAATACGCCGAGAAGTGACACCCGCTCCATGAAAAGACGGAAAAAAGGCGGCCCCCGTTGCAGGGTGCCGCCTTTTTTCCGCTTCCAATATTTCTAGGGGACTATTTCCAGGGAGATTCCGGAAGGTCGATGTCCAGTTTTATGGTGATGGAATTACCGCCGTTTTTGAGGGTTCCGCCGAGCTTTTCGTAACCGAAGATTCCCCCGGCATCAACCGTTACGTTGAAGACTTCCTTGTCAGAGCCGAGAATGCCCCCTGTTTCAATTCCGATGAATGTGAAGCGGGAGTCCACGTCCCAGGTAAATTCGTGCTTTTCGCCGAAAACCGGCCGGACCTCGTTGTCCGCCGTTTTGGTCTCTAGCAGCGTTGTGCCGTCCCTTTTCAGGAGAATCTTCATGTCGGGGGTGTCAAGAAGCGAATCGGCAGAAGTAAAGTCGCCGCCGACTATGGTCAGGACGGCTTTGGCCCCGTTGCTGGCCGCGTCAAGGAAGAGGGCGGTCTTTCCGGCTTCCGCCCCTTCTTCCGTATCCGGCCAGAGGGAGGCGAAATCCTTTAGTGTTTCTGATGCAGCTGCTATGTCTTCTTTGTTTTTGGAGGATTTGAGCCTTTCGAAAGCTGATTTGCAGGCAGAGAGGTGGGCCTGGCGAAGTTCCCCGAGCTTTTTGCCCTGGACTTCAGCCGCTTCGGCCACGGCGCCGTCTCCGAATGCTCCGAGCCCTGCCTTTTCAAGCTTGGCGGTGAGGGTTTCGACGGAAGATATATACAAATCCCTTGCGCCGGCGAAGTCTTTCTTGTCCGCAAGGGCGGCCCCTTCTTCGGCAATTTTCTCCCATTCGGAAGTCACGAGCCTGGAGAAGGTCTTTTCGAAACTCTGCGCCACTTCTTCCTTTCCGGCCGGGTAGTCCGTCCAGGAACGCTCCAGGTCGGAGAGCCTGGCTCCAAGAGCTTCCAGGGACTCGGAAGCCTCTATCCCTGCGGAGACGACGGAGACTTCATTCTTTGCAATGGTGAGAATGCGGTCAGAGAGGATCTGCCTGGCTTGCCCGGGCATTTCCGGATAACGGGAAAGAATTCCCTTGATTTTCTCGCTGTCCGCGCCTTCGTCCCCGGCAAGAGTTTCGGCAAGGCGGATATACTGGCCTTCCAGGGCGTCTGAAAGGGTTTTGCCGATGTCTTCGGGAAGGCCTTCTCTCTCCATGAGAGCTTTGATTTTTTCGATCCCTTCTTCCGGTACAAGGGCGGAAGCCTCCTGAACCCATGCGGCTCCCCGCTCTGTCCACTTGGCGGAAATCATGTCCTTCCATGCCGCACACCGGTCGGCTATGAGTTTTTTCAGCTCTTCCGACGCGTTGGGATTGTCGGAAAGCCGTGCGGCTGAGGCAGCGAAAGCCTCCACTTCTTCGATTTCCGCATCAGGGGAAACCATATCTGCCCAGAAGGAGAAGAGGTCAGCCGCCTTTTGTGCCCCTTCGGTCTTCCACTGTTCGGGAAGCTTCGGCAGAAAATCAAGCCAGCTTTCAATGAGGCTGTAGGCTTCGCGCGCATTTTCCGTTTCATCGGCGGTTTTCCCCAGAAGCGCCTGCCCGGCTTCGAAGTACCACCGAATGGACTGGACCCTGTCATAGTTGGCCTGGTTTACTGTCCGGAAGGCGGAATTTGCAAGGTACTCTTCAACTTTACCGGATGCGTCCAGGTACTTCCCCGACGTCACGTCAGGCATTTTTACGGTGTCAAGGTCCCGGATAAGCGGCAGAAGCCGGTCAAACAGAGCCTGTTCGTAGGATCTGAGAATTCTGCTCCGAAAAGCGTCCTTGTCCGCTCCTCCCCGCAGGGCCGAGGGAATGAGGGGGATGGGGTCGGGAAAGATATAGCTTTTCCCGAAAGAATCCACGATCTTCAGGGCATCCTCATATTTCGAGTTCGCCGCGAGCTTCCGGGCCTCGTTTTTGGTGCTCCTCCACCGGTAGTGGTCCATGCCCCAGGTAACGGCCGTCGATACGACGAGAAGGGCGACCACGGCAAGGACGGCGGACTTGATCTTTCTGCGTTCGTTCTCCTGGCTGCTCATCATTTTGTAGAGTTCCTCCATTGGTTTTATGACATTCTGAGGTTCGTATTCTCTCGGAAGGGTTTTCTGGTCCGGCCATTTGCCGATGGCAACAACCCTGAAAGCCTTGATGTTTCCGCTGCCGGCGGAAAGAAAGATTGACAGGGCGGAGGATTTCTGCCGGTCTTTGCCCAGGACCTCTATCATTCTTTCTGTAAGCTGTTCGACGGAAACATCAGGAACGGTGTCTCCCTTTGTAAAGAGAAAGACTACCGGGACCTTTTCCCCGCTGCCCCATCGTGAAGAATTGTTTTCAAGAAGGAAGGAAAGAGCTTCCTGAAAGGTTCCGTTTTCTCGCGCAATTCTTTCAGGGTTTTTCATCAGGTCGTCTGCAGGAAGAAAAAAAAGCACACCGTCAGCGGATTTCAATTCGGGAAGAAATTTGTGATCCTGCCAGTTCCGCTGTTTTGGGGAACCGCCCTCCGGTACTTCGATAAAACTGGCATCCATATCAAGAGGAACCACAGAATAAGAGATAAGGTCTTTTTTTGCCTTTTCCTTCACCGGAACCTGCTGCTTGAAGAGTGTACGGATGATCCGGCCGACCTCACCGTCCGCTTCCGGAGTATTCAGGGATACGGGCTTACCATGGCCGAGATTGGTGACCAAATTGAAATAGGAACCCAGAAAGACGGTTTTCCCGGCGCCGGATGCGCCCATGATCGCTATTCTGTACTTTTTTTTGGCCATACCTATTCCCCCTCCATACGGTTGTCTATGCAAAGTCCGATATTGACATCAGCCGCCATGATACAGGGAACAACGGGGAAAGAGCCGGGGGATTTCCTCTTCTCACCCCAAAAAGAATACCATAGATTCGGGAGTATCAGTAGTTGCACAAAATAAATCAAAAACTGAAATAGCCCCCTGAATTTGAAGGACTTTGCGGAGCTGCTTGAGACAGATTCGGCAGGAAAATTCGATTTCGGCTTTCTACCAAATATTCAGAATTCATTATGACCCACCCTACCTCCGGAGGGACTTTCTGGAGAATCAATCTGCAGCACTTTTTTGTTTCTCCAGCTTTACGGCCGTCCCGTACCCGATAACTTCTGCGGCTCCGGAAGAAACGCTGGTCGTAGACAACTTGAAGCCAAGCACCATATCCGCTCCGATTTTTCCTGCCTCTTCGGCAATTCGTTCCATCACCAGGGCCACCGATTGGTCAATCATGGCCCGGTATTGGTTCAGTTCCCCTCCGATAGTCCAGTTTTTCAGGTTGGAAGAGAGGTCCTGGACAAAGGATTTCGAGAGGCAGCTTGAAGCGGTTACGCAGCCAAGGTATTGGAAGTTTCTTCCGGGAAGGCTGTCCACGGTGAGAACGGGAACACTGGTTTTCTGCATTTTTCTGTCTCCTGTCTTCGGTTCATGGTCATTTTCTCCTTCTGAAGAAAAAGAAGAACATGGAAAACACTGCGAGGATTCCAGCAAGAATGACGAGGAAACGGGGAAGGAATCCCAGATTCTTGAAGGTGTCGTAGAAAAATTTACCCAACAGGGGAATTTTCCTGCACAAAACGGCAAACTCGAGCCTGTCTTTTTCTTTCAGGTCTTCGAAAGGATATCCGTCGGCAAGGCATTCTATGCTCTGCCTTGCGAGGTTCTTCCCCACCGCCCCGGTGCCTTCCGCGGCATAGATGTCCCAGAGGGCGATCCCCGGTTTCCCCGCCGTGCGGAAAATGTTGACGAGTTCCGCACGGTCCTCCGGCTGAACAAGGACCGTCTCGTGGGTCTTTCCGGAATTGACCGACCGAAAATCGGTGATCTGCAGCAGGTCGATGATTTCCTCCCGGGACCATGCGCTCCAGAACTCCGGGCCGTAACTCTTCAGGAAAACGGATGCAGCCGCAGGATAGAGCTCCAGGCTTTCAGCGATGTGGGCCGCTGCTCTTCTGTTCCCCAGCAGGAGAATTGTCCTGTTTATGTCGGGCTTGAGGATCTGCCACATTTTCCCGAAGAGGCCCTTCTGTCCCGCTATGGTTGCCAGAGTATCGGGTGACATCCCCTGAAGAGGTGCTCCTTCCAGTAGGAGGGTCAGCAGACCGGCTGCCGCCTCCCTGTTGTCTCCGATGTCGGGAAGAGAAATTAGATTTTCGTTGAGGAGGTGCCAGTCGATCTCTCTCCTGTTCCATTCCTCGGAAGAGAGATAATTCTGCACTCCGATCTTGCCGACCGCCTGCAAGAAGTCCCTCCCGTACTTTTCGTACAGCTCCGGAAGTTTCGGGCCGAGACTTTTTGCGAGAAGCCGCAGTTCGCTCCTGTCAGGGGCTGAAACGAGCATGGATTCGAAAACCTGGACCTGACCTTGGGCCAGCAGCTGGCCGAATACGTCCCAGAGGATGCTCATTTTCTGGAGCACCGTCCCAAATTCAGCACCTTCGCTGATCTGACGCGAAACGTACTCTCTGACCTCATCGGAGAAGGAAAGGATGTGGGCGCTCTGGATCATGGAGTCCGCTTCGGACCGGCAGATCCGTTCCCAGTTTTTCAGCAGCGACCCGATGTTCCGGTCCACCTCGTCCCGCATGGAAGGGCCGGTTCCGTTTTCACTTTTCCACCACAGCGTCTCCGCGCTGATTTCCGCCTTGTATTCCTCGAGGAAGGATTTTCGCATCTCCTCTTCTAGTCGGTCACGGGCTCCGGCCATGTCATAGACTTCAAAGGCCAAAAGGGCCCATCCGATGACAGGGACGAGCTTCGCGAGAACCTTCCCGGCGATTTTGATGACAATGAATTTCATAATCCTGGTGATAATTCTTCTTCCGAGAAGCACAAGGGCCGCGCCCACCAGGCCTTTCAGAGGGATGGTCCCTTCGGAATGGGCGTTCTTTTTTCCTGAGGAACTGTAGGACATGACTGCCCTGTCTGTGTTCGGAATGGGAATCGTATTGTAAACAGGAAGACGCTGTCTGAGAATACCGAGAAAGGGTTTCCGTATTCTTTCCATGGATTCTTTGAGATGAGTCTGCGTCTCTTCTTCAAGACTTTGCAGTATTTTCCTCTGGAATTCCTCGCTGACGGAGGACAGACGGGGCTGCAGATTGGCGAAAAAAAGCTCCACGAGCTTCTTCAGGTCGTCATGGCTGCCCGCTCCTGCCTTGGTCTGCTTCCACCAGACGCTGAACGTCCCCTCTTCCTGGGGAAGCCTTGTCTCCGCCAATGCCTTCTCCACGTCCGCGTAATTTTCCTCGACAATCTCCGTCAGCCGAGTATTCGCCCACTGGTCAAGAGCGTTTTTGATCCGCGAACGTTCATCGTCCACAATGCTCGGAAGTTTTTCAATTTCTGCCTCGGCTGTTTTTGCCGCCACCTCGATCTCGAGCAGCATTTCGGCAAACAGCCTTTCAGCTTCTTCTCGAGAAGGAGTAGCATAAGAGGAGGCGGGGAGAAAACAGAGGATAAGAACGATGAAACGCAGAATGATTTTCGGCAGAAACGGCTTCATGGTCAATTGAACCTCCCGGGTCTATGGCGAGGATTTTTGCGATAGCTCACAAGGCCGCATCCAGCTGAACAATCTTGGAGGACGGGATGGTTCCGCAGTTGCGACGGAATACCTTGAAGACCTTCGAGGAACGAAGGTTCCCTCCTTGTGATCGGTTACGGTCAGCATGATAGCATGAAGGCGGTTTTTTTTCCCAGACACCCGGTCCGGAAATATTGAAAAAAACTGGCGAAATGGCGGGAAGAAGCGCGCAGCGGCGAAGCCGCGCCTGGAAACGGAGGGCGGCCTGAACGGTGGAGTTCCGAGGACAAGTTCCTGATCGTACTGGAGACCCACGCGCTCAACGAAGCGGAACTCGGGGAGCGGATTGCCGATGAAAAACGCCTGCCCTTTGCTGTGCAGGTGCCAAATGCCACCACGGCCAAAGCTATGGAAGAGCCGGAGGCTGGCAAGGGTAAGCGCTTTGATAGCGCGGATGCTCTGTTCGAGGACCTGGGCGTGTGATGCTGACCCGGTACATTCCAGCCAGTTCAAGCGAGATGTAAAACGAGTCCAGAAGCGTGGCAAGGACAGCGGTGTCTGTCAACCGACTTGTCGCTTTTCCGGGGTTAAAGTTTCCCGCTTTCTTTCATCCTTCTCAGGATCGAGCCACACCACCCTGTCCTCCTACAGATCCCTCACCGGACGGGTATTCCATCGTTCCGACCACTATAGACCACTATACCGCTTTTCAGAATTTCGGTTTTTTTCGTTTTTCGGCTCTCCAGATTTGCAGACCAGAATAAACGATGGACAGCAAAGATAGGAGTATAAGGGTCATGGAAATGGGGCGCGTGAAGAACAACATTGGGTCTGGATTTGTCATTAGTGCCCGTCGAAGATTCGACTCTGCCAGCGGGCCGAGAATCAGGCCTAAAACTACCGGCCCGAGCGGCATGCCAGCCCCGTTCAGGATATATCCGATCAACCCGAAAAAGGTAAATACCCAAACATCAAAGTACCTGTTATTCAAAGCGAACGAACCAACAACACACATTACAAGAACAACCGCTACAAGTGCATATTTGGGTGCCTGGGCAACCCGGATAAACCAGCGTATACCCGCAAAATGGATTGCCAACATGAAAAAATGAGCAATGACCAGTGCAATAAAGAGACCGTAGACAAGCGTGGGCTGTTCACGGAACAACAGAGGACCCGGAGTGATTCCGTGAAGAATCAGAACCCCGATCATAACAGCCGTAATTGAGTTTCCGGGCACCCCAAGAGCAATCGTAGGAATCAATGACCCTCCAGCAACGCCGTTATTTCCCGCCTCCGAAGCAATTATCCCGTCAGGTATACCTGTTCCAAATTCGTCCGATCTCCTGGAAAACTTTTGCGCCTGGTCGTATGCAAGAAACGTTGCCGTATTGCCGCCTGCAGCGGGAAGCGCTCCGACAATCACACCGATAATTCCTGATCTCAGCACATTCACCCATTGATGCAATATTTCTTTTAAAGACTGAATCCAGGGAATTGCCAAATTCTTTGGCACATATGATTCAGCCCTGGTTTCACCTTTTCTTTTTGATTCCTGTATTTCATGAACGGCCAGAATCATTGCCGGAACAGCGAAAAGACCTATAAGAACAGGCAAAAAAGCAAATCCGCTTGTCAGATTATACTGCCCAAACGTGAACCGAGGCCTTCCCCCTATGGGATCAATGCCGACGGTAGCCAGGAGAAGACCAAGAAGACCTCCCATAAGCCCTTTGATTATTGATTTGGATCCCAGGCTTGCCATAAGAGTCAAGGCGAAGAAAATGAGTGAAGCCATTTCCCATGGCCCGAATCTCAGGCCGAAACGAGCGATCGGCACGGCCAAAAGGATACAAATCACGGCGCCTATAAGCCCTCCGAAAAAGGAAGCCCATACACCGAGGCTGAGAGCTCTCCCGGGCTGTCCTTTTTTCGTCATGGGAAAACCATCGAAAACGGTGCATACAGAAGAGGGTGTCCCCGGTATTCCAAGCAGTATTCCTGATACGAGACCTCCCGAGTACCCTCCGACATATACAGCCATCATCGTGGATAAGCCCTCTATCGGAGTCATACCGAAAGTGAATGGCAATGTGAGCACCACTGCCATGGTAATCGTAAAACCGGGAATAGCCGCTGCTACAATGCCTGCCAGGGTCCCGACCGTCATTAATCCCATGATTCTGAAAGTAAAAACCTCGCCTAAAGCTGCAACAAAAACATCCATTTTTTTCACCTACCATTGGCTACAGTGCAAGGACTGGAAGCTGAATGTTCAAATAAGAAGACACCAGGTAAAGAGCAAAGGTAAAGAAGAGAGATACACAGGCTATATAAAGCCATGGTTTTTTTTGTGAAGGAGATAAAAGCGCCTGAAGGATAACCAGGAAGAGGAGAGTTGAAATGATGAATCCCATCCTCGGCATAATAAAAACATATCCTATAAGGATCAAAAAAGTGAATCCGGGAAGTATTAATGCTGTCCAGTTCCAGGATTCTTTTCCGTTCCTGCGAAGCGAGGATAAAATGAGAATGACAGAGAGAATCAGCAATGCCCAGCTTATCCACTTCGGGTAGGCCGCAGGGCCGAGCATGTCCCATTTGTTCCCCCGCGGCAGCAAGTTTGCCTGCCAAATCATGATTGATGAGATAATGACCATTACCGTGCCGAGAGCGACATCTTTTTTCACGACAAACTCACCCTCCCGTCTATATTCAGCTTAATGGCACCGGGAGAGCCGGCCCTGTCTCCCGGTGCCATTCGGATTTATTGGTCTGCTATTTTACTGAGCTCTCCATAAAGTTTCATGGTCTCGTCAAGAAAAGTCTTGTACTCTTGCGGGCTTTTATAGTTCACTATCGTACCAAGATCACTGATCTTTTTTACAACGTCGGGATGTTGCATCACTTTCTCAAAAACACCGGCGAGTTTGTCAACAATCTCTTTCGGTGTTCCCTTGGGGAGGAAAACACCTCTGTTTGTTCCGTGGTCGAAAGGAATCCCCTGTTCTCTCAAAGTGGGGACGTCCGGAATTTGAGGCATACGTACAGGATGGGCGACCCCGAGGAATTTCAGGTCTCCGCTTTTTACGTATGAAAGACCCGAAGTAACATTCGTCATGCATCCGTTTGTATGTCTTCCGAGAAGAGCCGTGATCTGAGGCCCTGTTCCGTCATAGCCTGCAATTCGCAGAACATCTATGGGAAGTCCTGCTGCATTCAGGAGTCCCATCAGGAAAAAGTGATCAGTTGAACCTAATGTTACCGACCATACAATTTCTCCCGGTCTTTTGGCAGCGTCTTCCAAAAGTTCAGCCATATTGTGCCAGGGCTCTTTTGCGTGTGTTGTTGCTATGTTCGGAGTAGAAGTAAGCAGACAAACCGGTTCGAAGGCATCAAAAGCGTAATCCACGACTTGAGAGTAAAAAGCTGTCGCAATAACATCGTGGCTCCCGAGGACTGTATATCCATCAGGTGCGGAATCTTTAACATTTCTTGAACCAATGGTTCCGGACGCGCCTCCCATATTGATTACTGCAATGGGCTGTCCCAATTCCTGCTGTGCATACTCTGCTACGATACGGTAGATTATGTCAGTTGCTCCCCCGGGTGCGTACGGGATCACAAGCTTTATGGCCTTGTTAGGATAATCATCTGCCGGACCTGCCTCGACAGGCGCTGCAGGAGCATTTCCTGCAAGCACCAGAACACACAGCAACAAAATTGCAAAAACTTTTTTCACAGTTATCATTTTTTTACCTCCTCTGAATTATATTGTATTTCTGACTACCTAAGTAAGCCATATTGATCAAGAGCAAGCGCTTGCTCTTGATCAATATGCGGCGATTTGACAATCAGCTCTTGGATCCGTCCCTCCCACAAGGATTCCTGTTTCCGGATCTCGTATGATAACCTGCCCTCTTCCAAACCCATTTGAATCCAGAGAGGAAATAATTTCATGTCCTCTTCGGGCCAAGGCCTGAGCAACATGGTTAGGGAACCTCGGCTCTACTTTAACTTCCTTTCCTTTCATCCACTGCCACCTTGGAGCATCGAGCGCAGCCTGGGGGTTCATGGAAAAATCTATGAGATTCATGACAACCTGCAAATGTCCCTGGGGCTGCATGTAACCTCCCATTACACCAAAAGGTCCCACAGGTTTTCCATCCCTTGAAATGAACCCGGGGATAATTGTGTGGTATGGCTTTTTCCCTCCTTTAAGAGCATTTCGGTCTGAAGGGTTGAGAGAGAACTCCCATCCTCTGTTCTGGAGCGCTATTCCTGTATTGGGCACTACAATTCCTGAACCGAAACCTTTGTAGTTGCTTTGAATGTACGAGACCATATTTCCTTCGCCATCTGCCGTTGCCAGATAAACTGTTCCGCTTCCGTAAGGTTCACCTGCTTCGTGCACAACTGCCCGTTCCGAAATAAGTGAACGGCGCTTGGCAGCGTAAGCTGCAGAAAGCAGGTCCGAATACGAAAGGGTCATATGTGCAGGATCCGTAATGTGCTCAAATCCGTCAGCAAAAGCAATTTTGACTGCTTCTATCTGCCGGTGGACTGTTTCAACAGAGTCAGCCTGAAATTCAAATCCCTGGAGAATGTTCAGAGCCATAAGCGCGACTATCCCCTGCCCATTCGGCGGTATTTCCCACACATCATATCCGCGGTAGCGAATTTTTATCGGTTCTACCCATTCCGGTCGATATTCAGCCAGATCAGCAACTGTCAAGAATCCTCCGTGTTTTTTTGAGAAATCTGCTATGGCTTCCGCCAATGCTCCCCTATAGAAAATTTCTCCGTTGGTATCAGCGATTGCCTGTAGCGTTTCAGCGTGAGCTTTTGACGACCAGATCTCTCCGGCTTTCGGTGTTTTGCCTCCCTCCGCGAAGGTCTCAAACCAGGGCTGGAAGGATAAATCACCGGTATATTTTTCGTACTCTTTTTTAGCTGAAGCCCAATTTGACGCAACGGAGGGAGATACAGGATATCCGTCAGCAGCATATTTCACAGCATCTTTGATTGTCTCTTTCAAAGGCAGAATGCCGAACCTTTGAGTAAGGGCAGCCCAGGCGGATGGTATTCCCGGTACTGTGACTGAAAGAATTCCGTGTTTGGGTATTTCCTTATACCCTAGTTTGAGCATGGCCTCAATGGAAACACCTTTTGGGGCATAACCGCTCGCATTCAGCCCGAAAAGCTTTCCTTTCGTCCAGACAATGGCGAAAGCGTCTCCTCCAATTCCGTTCGAAGTGGGTTCCACAACAGTTAAACAGGCCGCAGCAGCAATTGCGGCGTCTATCGCGTTGCCGCCCTTTCTCATTGCATCAAGACCTGCCTGTGCCGCCAAAGGCTGTGAAGCAGCCACCATACCATTTTTCGAAATTGTAACGATCCGTTGGGAGGGATTGGGGTAATAATAAAAATCAAAATTCATGACATAAAAACCTCCATTGACCACTTTATTAAAATTTTCTAGTCGAGCTGCAACTGAAGAGAGGAAAAATCTTTTAAAGCTGCTAATATTAAATGCTGCTAATGCTATTAAAATCATTGCCTCATTTGCCAATTGAGCATAAAAACATATTCTTATGAATGCATTGCATGGGTAAAGTGGGTATATTCTGGAATTCTCTGCTACTGATGTTTCATGCACTGTTTGTTTTTTCAAAAACATACAATCCGTTGCAACAATCAGCTAATCTGTCTGTTCAAGGGGCAGCAACCGTGATTTGGAAATTTTATGAGCTGAAATTATGTTTCCTCTCGATATTGCATGATATATGCTGGCAAAAACTTTGCATTATTTTTTTGAACCCTCTAAATGATATCATCAACGCTAATGCTTGTAAATTCAGGGAACCTCTGAAAAAGTTTCCGGAACATTGCCTTACAGGGAGATGAGGATCAATGAGCCGCTGAAAAAACGCTCGCGAACGCCTCCACCGAGGGAAGGTGCAATTTCACGGGGCTTTTTCAGAGGTTCCCTGAATTGCATCTGTATGGTCACGAGCTGACGTGTGCTCCTGCGGGAAAGTGTGTGTCCATTGACACTGGGGGGTGCGCCCCCAACGTTACAGAAGGCAAATCTGCCCCTCAATGCCCGGGAAGACGCAAAAGGCCTGATCCATCACAGCGGCAGGCTGGGCGATGCGGGGTCATCAAAAGAAGCGGTCTCTGGCGAGGTCTTGGAGAGGTGGAATTCGCGACACTGGAATGGGTGGACTGATTCAATAACCGCGGCGGTTCACTGTGGAAAATCAACCCCAGCGGATTCGAAGACGAAATAACGATGTTTCATGGACAAAAAGACAAAAAAGGTTTCCCGTACATTGTGGATGTCGGGAAACCCTTGGTATTACTGAACTGGTGCCGGGGGGGGGACTCGAACCCCCACGTGGTCGCCCACGGCGGATTTTGAGTCCGCTGCGTCTACCATTCCGCCACCCCGGCCGGCACTGGTAATTTTTACCATACTCTCCTGTGGATGTCCAGCGCAGAACAGGGCCCTGCTCAGGGTCATTTTTTCCGGCTCAGGAAAAGCAGCGGAAGAAGGAAGAAAACGGAAAGTCGGGTTCCGGTACTGCATCCACCGCCGACGCCGAAAAACAATCCATCCCCGTAATCGTCATCCCAGTCCTCGTCCCACCTGATACGGACCGCTGAAAAAACCGCCGAAACCCGACGTCCGCCGATAGTCCTCGTAATTTTCAGATCTGCCCGGGTTCGGCCTGTTACTTCCATAAAATACAGCGCATCATCAACAGAGATTTCAAAGGAGCGAAAATTATACCACTGGTAAACCTGCCTGAAATGGTTGTAGTCTTCCCTGATCTCCGGAGAAAGAGAAAGGGAAAAAGTCCCTTTCGCTCCAAATGTCCTGATTTTCTCGTCGAAATCATCGCTCCACCAGTCATAGGAATACCCGGAGTCGATGGTGATTCTGCCGCTATCTCTGAGTACTGCCTGTTTTCCATCAATGGTAACTGTGACGGTTCCTGAATATTCCCATACTCCCCCCAGGGGGTAGCCGCTGTACGCTGATGCCGGACAGGCGGAAAGAAAAAGAAAGAGGAGGACTAGGGCAGGCAACGAGAATGCGAGGCGTTTCATCGGTACCATCCCCTTTTGAAGATCAGGGAATGAAGGGGCCCCTTCATTCCCTGATCTTATCGGCTTCTCAGTTTGTTTCGGTGACGGTTCCGTCGCTCCATGTCACCGTGACTTTGAATTGTTTCTGCCCTCTTCTGCGGAGGAATCCGTCGTCTTCCACAAAGAGCGTCAGGTTGTTGTGCGGGGGCACATCGAAGGACACTGTTCCGTCAGCCCTGTTGAGGAGGCCCTTTCCCGGAGCGCTTACGCCCAGAAGGGAAAATCCGTTGCCCGTTATGGTGTCCCACATTGCCATGCCGGTTGAGGAAGTGCCCTGGAGAGACATGCTCTCAATCCTCCCCTTTCCTTTGATCTGGAGTTCGAAAACCCAGTCCTTTTTCCCGCTCCTTCCGGGGCGTTCACCCTTGTCCACGTAGTCGCTGCTCGATGCCTGCCTTGGAGAGGAAAGCAGTATCTCCCGTTGTCCCTTTTGAACATCCTGCACGGGGTCCCTCTGGGGACGTCCCGATGAAGGGGACTGAATCTGTCGGGAGAGGACGCGGCCGTCATCATATGTTAATGTCACCGCGGCCCTTGTCTCTGCCTCGGGAAAGGCTCCGTTGTCCTCAAACCAGAGATGAAATACCGAAGGCCCGGACACCGGTATGGACACGGATCCATCCGCCCGGTTGAGAATGGCGCCGTCAGCACCTGTGAGTACTACAAGCCATTTGCCGTTTCCCGGTATGGTGTCCCATTCACCAGAGGCTCCGGAAATGGTATGAATTTTTACTGCCACTATGGTTCCCGTTGTTTCCACCCTGAGTTCCGCCTCGAGGTCGGGCTTGCCGTTGCCGGCTCTCTGTTCATTTCTTCCCGTAAGGTCACGGTTGCCGGGGCCGAGGAGCGCCGCACTCCCTTCGAAAGCGTCTCCGGAATGCCCGGCCTGTGCAGCGGTCACTTCGCGTTTCACCACAGAGCCGTCGGAAAAAGCAAGGTTCACTTCGAAGGTTGATCTTCCCCTTTTGATGGAACCGTTGTCGGTCAGGCGAAGATCGAGGGTGGTTCTTCCCTTCAGGTCGGCTTCGATGCTTCCGTCCTTGCGGTTCAGCACTTTTTCCGAGGATGTGACAGCCACGAGCCAGGCGCTGTTTCCGGGGAGAGTGTCCCATTCGGCTGCGTCACCCTTGATGCTTCTCACGGTAACGCCGGTCAGTTTTCCGCTGCCCTGGATCACGACCCGTATAGCCTCGTCAGGAACACCGTCCCCCGCCAATTTTTCGTAATCTCCCGTGAGATCCCGTTTTGCCTCATCGCTCCACCGGGCGGAAAGGATTCGTACCTGGGCGGACTGCGCGGGTTCCTCCTTCACGGATGGAGGTATTTCCACCGTCGCCGAACTTTGCGATCCGTCGACAAAAAGAGCGGTCAGGGTGAATTTGCCTCCCCTGGCCAAGGAACCGTCGTCATGCACAGTGAGGACGAAGGAAGCCCCAAGGAGGAAAGGGGTAATGGGAAGACTTCTGCTGCTGTCCGTCAACAGTTTCCCGGCGCCGTCCTGAACGTGAATCCCGGGTATGTTATTTCCTGGTGTGGTGTCCCATGCGGATTTTCCGTCTTCGGAACGGATTGAGAAGTCGGCAAGGGCGCCAAAGCCGGTAATTGAAACTGAAAACACTGCGTCGGGATTGCCGTCGGGGGCGGAACTTTCCCCGGGGCCGAAACCGGAAAAGGAAAAACCCTGAATCTCTCCCATGGCCGCGTGAGAGGGGGCTGCAGAGAGAAGAGAAGCTGCAGCCACAGCAATGATGAAAAGAAGCTGGATTTTCAGGAATTTTTTTATGGAAATCATCTCCTTTGTTAATTGGTATGGTTATACATTGATTTAATTATACCATATTGCTCGGTTTTCATTCCCCCCGGCCTGCATGGAGTGTATAATGAAGAAATTCAAAGAGGAGGTTAAACTGATGAATAAACTGATAATACGACAGTACGTTCCGTCAGGGGATTCAGGGGCTTCCTGCGCTCCCTGCGAAGAAACAAAAACGCATCTTCTTTCCGTGATCGAAAATCTTTCGCCCAAGCTGGCGAACCTGAACATACAGCCGGATCTCCAGGTTATGGAGATCCACACTATAACGGAGAGAAACGCGGGGAAACTGAACTTTATTTCCTTCTTCTCGCCGGAAACGGGAATCCCAGAAGAAAAAAGCATCGAGGAAGTTCTCGGAGTTCCGGTAAGCTACGAAATGTGCGAGGGATGCCTCCTCCCGGACGGCACATCCTTCAAGACGCGAACCCTGGGGATTGAAGGCAGGGAGTATCAGGCTCTGCCCCCCGGAGTGCTGACCGACGCTCTCATCCGTGTGGTGTTTTCCACCTTTGAGAGCTGCGGAGGAGGAAGCTGCGATACCTGCGCGGGCTGCATACAGGACTGAGACGGGAGTGTCAGCCATGGGAGATGTCTGGATCACCACAAAAGGAGGGGACAAGGGAGAAACGTCCATTGGAAACGGCGAGAGAATTCCGAAGGACCATCCGAGAGTGGAAACCTACGGGACTCTTGATGAATGCCAGGCACACATCGGAATGGCCCGGTCTTTGTGCGAATACCCCGAGATCTGCGAACGGCTGTGTATGCTCGAGCAGGAACTGGGGAAACTCATGGGATATATAGCCCTCTATCCGGGACTCTCCTGCCCGGATATCCGTATGCTGGAGGAAATTACTGAGAAGGTTGGGGAAGTGACGGGCAAGAATTTCCATTTTGTCCGGCCCGGCGATTCCACGCCAGGGGCAGCACTGCACGTGGCCCGGACCGTGGCGCGAAGGGCTGAGCGTGCGGCGGTGAGGCTTTTTCGGACAGGAGAGCTCGCGGAGGATGCGTATCAATATGTCAACCGCCTCTCGGACGGGATATACGCCCTCTCCCTGTGGTACGACCACCTGGAACGGGAGAAAAAAGGAGAACCAACGACCTGTCCGTAAGGTCGTTTCAGGCACTTTTACAAGTACTTCTCATGCAGTATAATGAGTACATTGTGCTGTAAGGGGAGGTCAATTCTTGTGGAAAAGAATCCATTGTCGCCGGCATTCAATCAGGGGCTGCGACAGATTGTGTATGAAAAACTGAGGGAAGCCATTGTCAACGGGGCCATCCGGCCGGGATCGAAGCTTTCAGAGATCGAACTCGCCGAGCAGATGGCGGTTTCACGAACCCCCGTTCGCGAGGCAATCCGGCAGCTGGCCCAGACCGGCCTAGTGACGCTGACCCCCAGGCGTGGAGCTTTTGTTACCCTGCCGAGCATGAAGGATGCGGCCGACCTGTACGAGCTGAGGACGGAACTGGAAATTCTCGCCGTTGAAAATCTGTGTACCCGGCCGCCGAAGAACGAACTTCTGAAATACCGGAAAATTTTCGAAGAAATGACCGATGCCACACCTGCAGAAACCTACGTCAGAGAGGACAGGGCCTTCCACCTGATGATTTATCAGGCCTGCACAAACCGCTTCCTTGCACTGATGCTGAACAATATCTCCGACCTGATCAACCTCTGCAGACCCTTTTCCGTCGAGCGGTCCCCGATCACCCGGTTCACTTGGGGACACCTTGCGATCATAGACGCCGTCCTTTCGGGAGACAGACCGAAGGCGAGGGAGGAAACGAGGGCGCACATTACAACAAGTAAGAACAGCCTTCTTGAATTCCTGAAGAGCCACAGGGCTGAACTCTCCATGGAATATAACTACGGAGAATGACCTTTACCTATTTTCTTTACAAGGCAATCGGGGCTTTTTTGACCCTTCCCGGGGTTTTTGTGACCGGCGCACTTCTCGGAGGACTGTTTTTTTACCGCAAAAGCGAAAGGAAGGGGGTTTCCCCTTCTTCTTTCGCTTTTTTCTTTGCCTTTTTTCTGTATGTCTTTTCCATTCCGCTGACAGCCCGTTTTTTCCTCATCCCCCTGGAAGAACCCTATCCGCTGGAAATAAACGGCGCGGAGGGAAGAGCCCCTGTCGTGCTTGTGCCGGCGGGAGGGATCTGGTCCGCCGACGAAAGCGATACCGTCTTCACCATGAGCCCGGAAACCCTTCAGCGATTTGTTGCAGGCGCCTCTGTCGCACGGAAACTGGGCGCTCCCCTTCTCTATTCGGGGGGGTATCCGGAAAAGGCGGCAGGCGGTCGGATAGAAGAAATGGTCCGGCGGACGGCGGAGAAAATCGGTTTTTCAGGCGAGCTGCTTGTAGAAGGACAGTCAAGAACTACCTGGGAGAATTTTCTTTTCTCGTCGGAGATAATCAGGGAGAGGGGATTTGATGAAGTCATTCTGGTGACGTCCGGGTTTCATCTTCGCCGGTCCATGAATTCGGCTGCCCGGTTTCTCGGGTCTATCCCCGTGCGCGCTCTTTCCTCCGGGCGCCTTGAAGGAGCCGGTAGGATCAATGCCACCGATCTGCTTCCCTCAGCAGCGGGGCTGAGAAATACTTCTCTCGCCCTACGGGAGCTTGCAGGCATTCTCGCCTACGAACTTTTCGGCACCCTGAAAGGCCTGTAAGCTAGGAGTCCTCTTCTTTGCTGAACCGTCTCCAGAATTTCCGCAGACGGGAAGCCATTTGCCCCTCGATTCCAAGCGTTCCAGGAAAATAGAACCTGCGCTGCATGTCCATGTACCTCTGGGGCACCCAGTGCCTGGGATCGTCGTGGGGGTAGACATACCCCGAACCGTCGGGCCGCAGGTGGAAAGGGACTTCCTGGAGGTCTCCTTTTTCGATGGCCTTGGATGCGCCGTCGACGGCAAGATAGGCGCTGTTGCTCTTCGGAGCCGCGGCTAGATAGATGACCGCCTCGGCGAGGATGATCCTGGCTTCGGGCATGCCTGTCATTTCGACGGCCTGGACCGCGGCGGCCGCGACAGTGAGGGCATTCGGGTCGGCGAGCCCCACGTCTTCAGCGGCGGAAATGAGAAGGCGCCTGCAAATGAACCGGAGGTTTTCCCCTCCGGCCAGCAGACGTGCCAGCCAGTATACGGCTGCATCGGGGTCGGATCCTCTGATGCTTTTTATTAGGGCGGAAATTACGGCGAAATGGTCTTCGGAAGCCTTATCGAACCGGACTGCCGCCAGGGGAAGGGCGGAGAGCACCCCTTCTTCGGTAAGGATCGTACCGCCCCGTGCCGCGACGGAAGCGGCGATGAATTCAAGCCGGGTGAGGGCCTGCCGGGCGTCTCCCCCGGCCATGGACGCAATCCGCCGCAAGGCTTTTTCCTCGGCGTCGATTTCCAGGTTCCCGAGCCCCCGTTCCCGATCGGCAAGAGCCCGTTTCAACAGCGTTGCGAGCTCCTCTTCCGAAAGGGGGTTGAGCTGGAAAACAACCATCCTGGAAAGAAGGGTCTTGTTGATTTCAAACCACGGATTTTCAGTGGTGGTGCCCACGAGGATGAGGTCTCCCTTCTCCACCGACGGCAGAAGGGCGTTCTGCTGGCTCTTGTTGAAGTGGTATATTTCGTCCACAAATGCGATAGCGGCGTGACCCGCTCTCATGGCCTTGAGGTTGGACGCCTCGGCTACGAGGTCACGGAGTTCCGACACTTTCGCCGAGACGGCGTTGATCTCCAGGATGTCTCTTCCTGTTTCCGAAGCCATGAGCCTGACCAGGGTCGTCTTTCCAACCCCGGGGGGGCCGTACAGAATGCAGCTCGGCGTCCGGTTTGACTCCAGGAGCTTCCGGAGAGGCGCCCCCGGTCCGAGAAGATGCCCCTGGCCCGTAAACTCGTCGAGGGTTTTCGGACGCATCCGTTCCGCAAGGGGGACTTCCCACCGGTTTGTACCCGGGGAGTTCATTCCAAGCTCCCTCCTGTACATTCGGAAAGGGTTTCCCACTCCAGCCCGTCCGGGGATGTTTCTTTCTCTACAAGGGAGGCAAGGGGGAAACGGATTTCCAGGACGTATTCAGCCGCCATTTTCAAAGGCTGGTCCAGCCAGACAGGGGAAAGGCCGGGCAGTTTTTTCCACTGGTCCGGAGAAAGATGAGCGGCCTGATCGTCAAGTTGGAAAAACAGCATTCCCTCCTCCGCTTTTTCCAGGAGCCGGGAAAGAACGTCCGGCGCTTTCGATGAAAGCACCGCCCCTTTTTTTCGTCCCGAGAGAAGGCTGTCAGCCCCTTTCTGGGAAACGAGAGAAGCATACTCCCAGGGAACCAGGGCTTCCGGATTTTTGAGGGATTCCACGAACTCGAAAAGCCGATCGAAGGAAACATCCGCCCAGTGTTTCCACTCCGCTTCAGGACGCTGAACGAGCACGGCCCGCATTCCTGCCCGGCGGGCACCCACGAGATCGTAGACAAAATCTCCCACCATGACGCATTTCTTTGAGGGCACGCCGATCTGTTCCGCCGCAGACCAGAGTGCTTCGGGAGCAGGTTTCAGAGGCGGCACGTCCCGGCTCCGGACCACCGGAGGAAGGGTAAGACCTGCCCTTTCGGCGGCAAGGGATATGGAGTCCATGCAGTTTCTTGAGACAACGCACCAGGGGATATCTTCCCCTTCGAGCCATTCAACCAATTCCCGGGCTCCTTCGACGGCCACCGCCGATTCAGCGCCCGCCATTTCCACGTCATAGATGTCTTTTCTGAGCTGTTCTCCAAGAGGGGGAGGGAGGGTTTCCACCGCCTCGAAAAGGGGGACGAACTTTCCGTCAAAATATTTGGCGCGTATGGGGGCAAAGTTCAGCCGTGTTTCAGCAAGAACTCCATCCCAGTCGAGGATGAAACCTTCAGAAAAAGCCGGATGCCAGAACGGCGCGGTGATGCCTGCGGACATGGGTGCGCCTCCTTTTTACACTAGACAGGGGCGAGGTTGTTTCTCCCCGCCCCTGTATCTACCTCCCCCGCAATGTCGTGTCATGAACGTCTTGACCCGGTCCTTAACGTTTGGGGCCTGTTGAGCCTCAGTTCCGTCAATGCCGGAGCATCTCCTTCACCGGCCCAAACTGTCAGCCCCGCAAGGTTCGAGTGTTGGCTCAAGACAAATATCACGATCACGGGCATCGCAGGGTATCGTCTTCTTTCTTTGTGTATATTATACCATATAAAAAAGGAGAGACGCCTTTAGCCTAAATCCGCAGGCAGCGGGAGTGTCACCGGTGCTCGCTTGGGCCGCCGGTGCAGATTGTCGTCCTTGACAACTGCACCTGAAACCGACATCCGTGTCGGTTTCTCGGCCCGGGCGCTGTCCCCCAGGGGATAATCTCTTCGCCCCTGGCGGGGCGAATTCACCTTATGCCCGGCGACACTCCCTCTGCCTGAAAAACCTGCGGATTTAGGTTTAGGGACGCCCCTCCATGGAATTACCTTCTGCCGGCCTTTATTCGAGATCGGTCAGGCCGTCCTGGAAAATAAAGTAGTAAAAGACAGCGACAAACAGGATGCCGCCGACCATATTCCCAATAGTCACGGGGATGAGGTTGTTGAAGAACCCGCCGAGAGAAATACTGGACATCGCCTGCTCCGTAAGCCCGGAGGCGCTGACCGCTGCGGGAGTCCCCTTGAGAAGAAGGGCGAGAGACATGAAGTACATGTTGGCGATGCAGTGCTCAAAACCGCCTGCAACAAAGGCCATGATGGGGAAGAAGATCGCCCAGACCTTTCCGATGATGTCACCGGCCGCCATGGACATCCAGACGGCGAGGACCACGATCCAGTTGCAGAGGATTCCGCGGAAGAATCCCTGGATGACCGGGAGGGACATCTTGCCCGCCGCAACCTGGAGTGCCCTTCCGCCGACCGCGTTGTCCGCAAGGCCGGAGAAATAAATCAGGACTGCGATGAGGATGCTGCCGATAAGGTTGGCGGTGTAAACCCATCCCCAGTTCCTGAGGATCTTTTTCAGTGGAGTGCAGCCGGCGAAATAGCCCAGGGGCATCATGCAGTTCCCCGTGAAAAGTTCCGAACCGCTTATGACCACCATCATGAGCCCCACACTGAACACGGCGCCGGACATAAAGCGGGTGAATCCGCTGCCGAAGTGCTGGGTCATGTCGTGGGAAACAACCGTCATCAGCCATCCTGCGAAGGCAACGTACGCTCCCGCTAGAATACCCATGAGCATCATCTGGCGGACCGAAAGATTCCCCTTAACCTTTGATACCGCGCACGCCGCTTTTGCAAGTTCTGCAGGTGTTTTCATACTCTTTCCTTCCTCCTGTACGTATTGTGATTGAAATTTTTCTTTGGAGGAATCCGGAACAATTTCCCGGATTTCTCTTTTTTAACTCATTCGAGGGCTATGATTTTTCCACCCTGACAGCGCCGGCTTGAATCCCGGGGTCTTGGAGGCAGGATCTAACCCGGGACGACGTCAAGGCAGCCGGCGGTGATGACAAGAACTTCCTTAGAGCGCCCGGGCTTCGAATTTTTTGCCGGTCATTCATTTCACCCATGTGATCAGAGTGTTTTTCCAGGTTTTTCGTACAGTTCGTCTATATTCGTTTTGATAAATTCCCTGACTCCCAGGGCGATCGCAGGTTCGAGAAAGGGATTCCCTCCCCCGAGGGCTTCCCTGAGCTCCTTGCTGTCCACTGTAAATTCTTTCCCGTTCCGCCGGTGGGTATATTTCCATGAAATATTCGGGTTCCCGATGAAAAGGGTCATGAGGGTCGAAGGGATGTCTCCGAGGGGGGGCAAATCAATGGACGACTTCAGGAAGGTGGCCGTCACTACCGTCCCCCTGCCGGGTTCCGAGTCGATGGAAAAGGTTCCGCCGCACAGTTCAGCAAGCTGTTTGAGAAAGGGAAGACCGAGTCCCACCCGTCGTTCAGTCCTCGTGGTATAGAAGGGATTCACAACGGTCTTCACCATTTCTTCCGTCATTCCCCGCCCGTTGTCTTTCACGGAAAAAAGAAGTCTTTCTGCGGAATCGTCGATTTCCACCGATATTTCATCGGCTCCGGCGTTCACTCCGTTTTCCGCGATATCAAGGATATGGTGGGAAAGGTCTTCAAGCATAATCAGGAATAATCGTCGGGACATGCCCGAAGTTTCGCCGGATCGTCAGCAAGCCTTCCGTGGATGTCATCAACGATCATGACGACCGGGGACAGTCCCCGGCATCCAAGGCACGGGACGGGCTTCAGCGTGAAGCGAAGATCGTCCGTAGTCCCGTTCTCCTCAATACCGAGCATGCTCATTATCTTTTCCATTATCTATCTCGGCTATCTTGGCGCTTACGCGCACGTGGCAGACAGTTCCCCTGCAGACTCTGATGATACATTCCCTCCGGAGGTATCATTCCGTCAGCGGAAGGTAAGTGCCCTCGGAAATGATTTTCAGGGCTTCGGCGATACGCTCTTCCCTGGAAAGCACTCCCCAGTCCCCCCTGCTTTCAGCCTTGACCATGGCTTCCTCGGCCAGATCTGCGATGTCGAGGGCATCAGCCAGGATGAGCATTTTTTCCGCCGTCTCCCGGGGAAAAAGGGATGCAGTAAGCCCAAGGAGGATTGTTCCCCGTGTAAGCCATTTGATCAGCTCGTTTTCCGAAGACCAGATATCCTCAAAAAGGAGAGCAAAATTGTACTCTTCCTCCAGTTCTTCCGACTCATCTTCAGGCTCGTCGAAATATCCCAGAATGTAAAAGGGGATGTCAGGTCCGGCGGCAAATGCTTCCCAGAGCGCCCTGTAAGATGTCCGTCCGGCACCTGAAAGACGGAATGACGCTATGGCCTTGCTGTGAGCCATGGCAGGGCTCGTTTCCTCGTCGCGCAGTGTCTCCTGGAGGACCTCCGAATCTTTCCCCATTTCGAGGAGAACACGATACAGAAGGGTTCTGCCGAGGGTTTCTCTATCCGGGTCATAACGGTCAATTTCCCGTGCGATGGCGAGTGCTTCATCGTTCTTTCCCTCGGAAAAGAGGGCGAATCCCAGGCGCTGCATTACCGCAATATACAGCATTCCCGATTCGTCTTCGAGGAGGCTTTCTCCGGAGACAAGGTGTATATTCTCCATATCGTCAGCCAGGGCATTCCTTGCTTTTTCAAGCATGTCGATTTTTTCCTGCGAATACTCAAGGGTGTCAGCCAACAGAATGAGGGCTTCCACGTTATTTTCGTCAAGGGCGAGCACTTCCCTTGCAAGGTGCTCCATCTCTTCGGGGTCGTCCGTGGAATAAGCTTCATCCAGCAGGTCTTCAATACGGTCCATGGTGTCCATTGTATGTTTACCTCCGTCTGTCGGCGGGATAATTACCGATTGGAAGTGTATCCCATGGCATGGAGAGAGTCAAATACCCTATCCTTTCCTAAATCCGCAGGCAACGGGAGCGTCACCGAAACTCGCTTGGGCGGGGGGGCGCGGGTTGTCGTCCATGACAACCGCCAAATCGATCACCGCGGCTCCCTTCGTTCGGCGGATGGCTGCCTGTGAAACCGACATCCATGCCGTTTTTCCGCCCCGTGCCGTCCCCAAGGGGGTATGGCCGCAAAGTGCGCGGAGCGGGATCTCTTCGCCCCTGACGGTCCGAAATCACCTTATGCCCGGCGGACACTCCCTCTGCCTGAAAAACTGCGAATTTAGTCCTACCCCGCATGATATACCCTGTTCTGCGGAATGTGCTTGAAGGTTACTGCCCGAACGGTAATTTCCCCTGTCGGGAAAGAACACTTTGTGCTAAAGTCCCTTTTTAGAGATTTATGGAATGGAGGGGTTGAATGTGCGAAGCAAATGCCTGACGGCACTCTTTCTGTTTTCAATTCTTTTTCTCTGGGCGCCCTCTTTCGGAGAGGCTTCCACCCCGGCAGGGAGAATAGAGGATTCTATCAGGATCCTCAGGGAAATGGCACGGCAGAAGGATGCCGAAACCATGGGAGAGCTTCTGGAACAGGCGAAAGGGGTTGCCATTTTCCCTTCGGTGATAAAGGCGGGCCTCGTTTTCGGGGGCCAGTACGGAGAAGGTCTCGTTCTGAGGAGGGATCACGGGACGAAAAAATGGTACGGTCCTTCTTTCGCCACTATCGCCGGGGCTTCCTGGGGGCTTCAGATAGGAGCGCAGTCCATAGCCCTTGTGCTGGTCATTACCAATGACAGGGGGCTTGACGGCTTCAAGGGAAACAACGTCAAGCTCGGAGGTGACCTGGCTGTGGCTGCCGGGCCCGTAGGAAGGCGGGGAGAGCTGGGAACGGACTACAGGCTGAGGGCATCGATCTACAGCTATTCCATGTCGAAAGGGCTTTTTGCGGGGCTATCCCTGGAAGGGGCGAGCATTACCGTCGACAGGAACGCAAACCAGGTCTACTGGGGAGCACCGGTCACCCCAGCCCAGGCGTTCAACAAAAGAGCTTCCAACCCAAAGGTCAAACCACTGCTTTCTGAAATCGAACGGATTATCCGGACGGCAAAAAGTCAGTAACGAAAAAACGGGCCCGCCGGAAAGAACGGCGGGCCCTCATGTTCGGGTCAGTCAGGCTTTACAGGATCAGCTTGCTGCCGCCTCCCTGCTTTCCCCCCATGCGGTTGAGCTGCTGCAGCACCGCCGGGGAAGCGATGTCGATCTTGGGCTTCTGGTTTTGCCTGTTCATGGCTTCCTGCATCTTTTTCTCGTATTCTTCCATGCCCTTCTTCAGGGCGTTCACGTCACCCTTGATCCACTGGAGAATGTTCTCGGCGATGGCTAAAACAACATCCTCTTCAGGTTCTTCGGCAATCAGGCCGAGGCTCTTCAGCATTCTGTGCTCTTCCCTGATGGAATCAATCACGTCCTGGTCGGTGATTATTCCTTTTTTGTAAAGTACGCGGGTGATGATATTGAACTTGCTTTTCGAATTCTCGTCGCTCAGGGCGAGGCTGTCCACCCTCGCGAGAAGCATGGAGAGAATTTCGTCGAGACTTACCTGCATTGGCATGGCCATTAGAAGCGCCTCCTCTTTATGGAAAATTTGAAATCTGATTTTACCATACTAGACATTGAAGCGTATTTCTATCATGTCCCCGTCGAGGACTTTGTACTCCTTCCCCTCGAGACGAAGAACGCCTTTTTCGCGGCACTTCGCCAGGGACGCTTCATGGGCGACAAAATCGTCGTAGGAAACCACCTGGGCGCGGATAAACCCTCGCGCCAGGTCGGAGTGGATCGTTCCTGCCGCATCAACGGCTGTCTCTCCCTGGCGGAGCGTCCAGGCCTTTACCTCGTCTTTGCCGGAAGTGAAAAAGGAGATGAGGCCGAGAAGCTTGTAGGCTTCGGTGATAAGCCGGTTTCGTCCGGGTTCTTTCACTCCCAGGTCCTGCATGAATTCGGCCTGCTCCTCCGGCGTGAGGTCCGCAAGTTCCATTTCCATTTTCCCGAAAACCCTGACGAAGCTCAGACCTTTTTCCGTGGCGAGGGAACGGAGTGATTCCAGAAGAGGGAGGTGTTCATCCGTCTGGCTTTCGTCAAGATTGGCCACGATCATTTCCGGTTTCAGCGTTACAAAGGCAAAACCGCTCAAGGTGCGAATTTCTTCCTGGGTGAGATGGAGGTCCCTCAGCGGGCGCTCTTCCAGGAGACAGGCCTGGCATTTTTCCAGCAGGACTTCTTCGGCCTGTTCGGAGGGGATGTTTTTTTTCTTCGCCTTGAGCCTGGAAAGCCTGTTCTCGATGACGCCAAGGTCCCGGAAAATAAGCTCCATTTCCACTATCGACCAGTCCCTTACTGGATCGATGGTATTTTCCGGGTGAGGCACATCCGGGTTTTCAAACAGGCGTATCACATGAACAAGAGCGTCAGATTCGGAGACGAAGGAGAGAAAAGAATTCCCCAGACCTTCTCCCTTGCTCGCATTCCTCGACAGCCCGGCGAGATCCACGAATTCCACCGTCGCCGGCGTTTCTTTCCGCGGTCCAAAAATCCGGACCAGGTTGTCGAACCGTTCATCCGGCACGTTGACCATCGCCCTGTTAGGGTCTGTTTTTCCGCTTGCATAGGGTTTTACCTCGGCGCCCGCGCGGGTGACCACATTGAATACAGTACTTTTTCCGCTCAGGGGAAGGCCTATTATTCCACATTTGAGCACGCTGCTCCCCTCCTTTGCTTCCGGGCTTGCTGCCCGAAAAGCATTATACCCGTTTCCGGGGAAAAACAAAAAAACAAGAATCGACGGACATATCCGGTTCTTCCGGGGTGTTTTCTGATATCATTTGAAAAAGATCTCCCCCCGCACAGGGGATGAAAGGAGGAAGTGAAATGAAATTTGCCTGCACTGTACTGGCAACATACGCTATGGTCCTGTTTGGTTTCGCCGGCTTTGGCTCTGCTGAACCCATTCTTCCCGACGTAGCGAAAGTCGACCTCTATCCGAGGGGTGCCCGCGTCCTCTTCTCGGTACCCGTCGCTCCTCACGTAAACTTTGATCTACCGGGAAGCTTCGACCCGTCCACAGTCCGCCCTCTCCCCGCTGACGGGCAGAAAATCATGTCTTTCGAGGCGACCGGCGTTCCCCGACCGGGGTGGATTCCTGAGGCATTGAGGGATCTCCATGCCCAAATTAAAGAAAACGAAAAAAAACTCGCCGTTCTCACGGGCAGAACCTCGGCGATAAAGCAGTCCTTCGAGCTTCTTTCCGGGCCTCTGCCAAAAGACCTCAAGGGATCTGACATGCCGGAATACGTAGATGCCGCCAGGAAGACCAGAGAGAACCTTGAAACGGAACTTATCGCCGTTTCCGCGGAGATGGACGAGACGAAGAAAATCCTTGACGCCCTGACGGCAGATTTTTCTTCCCGGATGCCACCGAATTCCGACACGGCCGTCCGGATTTCCGCCCGGGTCGAGGGCGGGGATCAGCTTTTCGTGGAGGCATGGACCCAGCAGGCAGGGTGGAACCCCTTTTACAGGATGAATCTCGATACTCCTTCAGGCGCCATCCACTCATCCCTCCTAGCCGGAGCCCGTCAGCATACGGGGATTGTTCTGGAAGGGGACCTTTTTTTTCATACCGCGGTGCCGTCCACTACGGTTGCCCCTCCCGATCTTCCTCCGCTCGTAGCCGATTTTGCGGCGAAAAAAGTGAGACGGAGTGACGTGATGAAGGAAATGGCTGAGATATCCTCGAGGGCCAATTTCGAGCTTGCTGTTCCCGCCCCGGCCGCCCCGCCGGAAATTCTCACGGCTATGACGGACATGACCACCATGGCCAAGGGGACGCTTCCCGGAGACAACCGACAAGCGGAATTTCTTCTTGGAGAATTCGATCTGAAAAGCGACGTTTCAATAGTGTCGGTTCCCGTGCTTTCTGAAGAGGCATGGATTACGGCCGAAACAAAGAAGCTCCCCACTCCCCTCCTTCCCGGTCCGGCAGAGCTTTCCGTTGACGGGAGGCTATCGGCGAAAACACGCCTCGCTGAACAGGGGGCCGGAACGGATCTCCTGCTGGCCTTCGGGAAGATGCCACTGGTAAAGGCCGTCAGGGAGAAGATGGTGTCCAAGGAGGGGAGCACCTGGACAGGGAAGGGACGGCTTGAAGACGGTTATTTCATTGAAATCACCAACGGTCTTGAAAAGAAAATTTCCGTGGTCCTCAAGGACAGAATTCCTGTATCGGCCCGGGAAAAGATTTCGGTCGAGACCATAAAGATCGAACCCAAGCCGGACGAACAGGATAAAGAAAGCATCCTGTCGTGGAAACTTTCTCTTGCTCCCGGCGAGAAGAAAAGGGTGGAGGTCCTCTTCAGAATCAGCTTCCCTGCGGAGGAGACCGTCGTTTTTAGGTAACGGCACCGTTATGAGGACGGAGAAGCTGTACACACGATGAGCGCCTGGATCACTTTCCCGCCGTTCATATCCCTTCCGATCGCCGTTGCGCTCTTCCTCCTCGGAGGACAATCGGCGCCTTTGAAAACAGGAGCGCCCTTCTGGGCGCTCCTTATGACAGTCTATTTTGTTCTGTGCGCCGCATACGCCTCGGCCATCAGGAGGAAAAATTTTCATCTCCTCTATCCTATCCAGCTCCTTTCCCAGGGAATGATTGCCACGGTTGTTTCCCTGGAATCAGGTACCCTCCCCATCATTTCATGGCTTGGGGTGCTTTCCGCCGTCTCCGGTGCCATTATCCTCCTCAATCATTTTCTTCGGGGAAAACCTCATTCCCGGGAGATTGACCCCCTTCCGGCCGCAACTGTCTATGACCGGCCCGCCGGTCCGACTATTGCGAATCTCCCTCTCCCCGTTCTTACCGCGGACTCCCAGGGCATCATTCTTGAAGGAAACGATGCATTTGCCTCCCTGGTTCAGGTCGCAGCGCCGGCGGGAAAGCCGGTGACCGACTTTTTTATTCCCGGGGAAGACTCCGTCAGCCTTGGCAACAAGGAATTCGCCATATTCAAGGCACCTCTCGACGATTTGTTCTTTTTCGCCCTTGTTGAATTGCCGGAACAGCGGAAAAAACCTGCCTCGACCGGGGGAGTGATTGCCCTTCACGACCCGGTAACCGGTCTCTATTCTCCGGAATACGCTTCCATCCGTATTCCGGAGGAACTCAACAGGGCTTTCCGCTACAGGAGGTGGCTCTCCGGCATCCTTCTGGACGTAGAATTCACTTATATTCCCGGACTGAACTACCAGGAGGAGAAGGAAAACTCCTTCCTTGAAGCCTACTCCGCCTTCGTTCGCAGTACCATACGGGCCAGTGACATGGCGTTTTATCTCGGCGACAGGAAAATACTCATTCTCCTCCCGGAAACTCCGCAGCAGGGAGCCAAGGACGCCAGCCTGAAGCTCCTGGATCTGCCGGACTCCCTTCAGGAACTCAAGAAGACCTTCCCGTTCTCCGTGGAAATCGAATACGGATTTGTGTACTACAGCGGGAATTACCCCATGACCAAAGACCAGTTCCTGGAAAAATTATATTCAAACCTGGAAGGAACATTGGAATGACAGGGAACCGGAATATCCTTCTTCTCCTGCTCATGTTCTTTTTGCTTCTCTCGGGCATCCGGCATACGGGAGCAGGAGAACGGACCGGCAGTCTGTCCCTCGAAGAAAAGGTCGGGCAGATCATGATGTGTTATTTTGAGGGTCCGGGACTCTCGACGAATCTCGAAAGGCTGATCGGCGATCTGAAGATAGGAGGAGTTATACTCTATTCGAGTCGGGGAAACATCGTTTCGACGGAACAGGTTGCCGGTCTTTCCAGGAGACTGCAGTCCTTTGCCTCGTCATCGGGTGCATGGCCTCTTCTTATCGGGATTGACCAGGAAGGAGGTCTCATACAGCGGATTACGGAGGGAGTCACCCGCTTCCCCGGCAATATGGCCCTCGGAGCGGCAAACGACGAAAAACTCGCCGCCGAAGCAGCAGGCGTGATCGCAAGGGAACTTTCCGCCCTGGGCATCAACATGAATTTTGCTCCCGTGGCGGACGTGAACAACAACCCCTTCAATCCGGTCATCGGTGTGCGCTCCTTCGGGTCCTCCCCTGAACTGGTTTCAAGGCTCTCCGGTGCTATGGCATCAGCTTTTGCAAAAGAGGGAGTCATTCCGTCGGCAAAGCATTTTCCGGGACACGGGAACACCGAAACGGACTCCCATTCCGGGCTGCCCCTTATTTCTTCCACAAGAGAAGAACTGGAGAAAACGGAATTTCCTCCCTTCCGCACCCTCGTAAAATCAGGAGTGCCAGTGGTCATGACAGCCCATGTGCTTGTCCCGGCTCTCGACCCTGAACGGCCTGCCACCCTCTCCCCGTCCATCCTCGGCATGCTCAGAAAAGAAATGGGCTTTTCCGGTGTCATCATCACTGACTCCATGGGCATGGGTGCCCTGAAAAAAGGAAGGACCATTGCCGAGGCGGCCATAGAGGCTTTCAATTCGGGTGCGGATATTCTTCTTTTCGGTGCGGACAAGGGGTACGAAGAACAGGAGCATTTCGTCATTTTCGAGACAATCCTGGAAGCCTGCCGGAGGGGAACCATCCCAGCGCAGAGGCTCGATGAAGCGGTGAGAAGAATATTCGAACTCAAGACTGAGGCTGGTCTCTTCAGGGAGGTGAAAGAAACGCGGAATGCCCGTGTGCCTGATCCTGAAGGAGAACTGGTGGCAGACAGAACGGCAGCTGAAAGCGTGACTCTTGTTCGCAGCTGGAAGAAGGCAGCGGAAAAAATAGGAATTAGGGGAAAAATCCCGCTGGTCTGGCCGGAAGAACAGAAAGCCGCCGCAGAAATCCTCGTGGATGCCTGCCCGTTTTTTTCCCTTTTTACCATCCCGATGAATCCGGAAACCGAAGATATCAGACTCCTGTCGGGAAAACTCGGGGGCCAGAAAGTGATTTTCGCAGCCGACTACGACTGCTGGAAAAATGAACGATGGCTCGAACTTCTGAGATCCCTTGGCCAGGACAAATTATTCCTGCTCTCCGCCCGAACCCCTTATTCACTGCTGTCTCTTCCCGGAGTGAAAGGCTTTTTCGCGCTCTACAGCGACATACCCTCCACAATGAAGGCCCTTGGCCAAATCCTCAACGGCAATTCACCGCCCAGAGGCAAACTGCCTGTGGCACTGCCCGGACTTTACCCGATGGGGTGGGGAGAGGAAGAATTCCAGCCTCCTGCCCCTTAGCCCGCAAGGACCATGGCGCTGCCGCAGTGGAGAGAAGGCATCCCGGAGATAGAAGCCGCCGGCTGGGCGAGAAACCAGGATCCTTCGTCGTTTTTGTCCCATACACATGCGGAAGCCTTAGGGGAGCATGTGCAAAGAGGACTGTCGCAGTACCAATTTCCGTTAGCATCCTTTATCCACATCATGTCGAAGACCTCCCGTAATGTAAACCTTAGTTTCTCTTACGGGCTATTTATAACATCAGGATTCGAATCTGTCAACATGGGTTGATGTATTTTTTTCTGGTGAACCGTTGTTTATTTTACGTAGGGTAATGTATCCCCTTCCGGTGATTTCAGGGTAGGTACCAGGTACGTAACTTCCGGCACGGGTGACTGGCCATGGAGGACATTGACGAGGATGCGCGCCGCCGTAACGCCGAATTCAAAAGCAGGCCATTCGATGGAATACATACCAAGCGGAGGATGTGTTCCCGGCCGCGTGCAAAAAACACACCGTTCGCCGGGCAGGGGAGTTTGGTCCTCTCCGTCAATCACGAGCGTTATTTTTTTCTCTCCCGTTTTCCATGGCACGATCATCCGGGAGAGAAAAGGAAAGAGAGGGACTCCTCCGCTGTTCCAGTATCTCAGTGTTCCGGTTTCTCCTGCCAGAGTTTTCAGGCGTTCCATAGTTCTTTCAGGAGAAATGAGGACTGCGGGTTTTGGGGGGAGAGAAAAGCCGGCGGTGACCATGGGAGTAGTAGATGACGTCCCCTTATGTTCAAGACAGCGTTCCTCCCTTCCTGCCCAGAGTATGCAATCTACGTGCCGTGCTTCGAGGGAGGAAAAAAGTTCTCCCGGATTGCAGCCGGGAAGCTTCAGGAGAAGATCCATTCCGGTCCTTGAGAGCACTCTATTGAGCCCCTCAAGGAAAGGACCGGTCAGCCAGGGATCCATTTCATCAAGGACAAGAGCGGCAATCCCCGTTTTTCCTCCCGACAGGCTGCTTGCAGCCAGATCAAGCCTGTAGCCCAGATTTTTCGCGATTTTCCAGACCTTTTCCCTTGTTGCCTGGGATATGCGGGAGTCACCCCGCAGCGCCCGGCTGACCGTGGCTTTGTTCACACCGGCCAGACGGGCGACGTCCTCCATGGTCGCCTTCGCCATTCCGCCGTCCCGCTTCCCGCTATACGTCGAAGCAGGATCCGCCGATGAATTCCCTGATTATGGAATTATTGGGAATGTTTTCAGACGGAATCATGGGAATAAAACGAAGCATGGAAAGAAGGCGCTGGGCGTCCCCGTAGACAGGAGATTCCTCCGGGACGGTGTGCAGAATCGGATCGACATAAGCCCGGAGAGCGGAGAGTTCGTAGGGAAGGGATGAATTGAACATGATATCCGCCCGTTTCTGGTAGGGAAAGACGTATTTCATGGCTCCCCTGATGACCTTCGGCCATATGGTGAGCGTCGATTCTGCGGAATGTCCCCGGGTTCTGGAATCCCGCACGAGCCTCCTCAGAAGCCGGTTGTCGGTTGTGCTCGTCCGGTTGTGGTCGTCAAGATAGACGCCTGTCAGGGGGGATACGAAAATTCCGTAGCGCTCTTCTTTCGGGATGACGTCGGTAATCCTGTCGTTGAGGCCGTGAATGCCTTCCATGATAAGAATGTCCCGGGGATGGAGGCGAACTTTCTTTCCGGGCCACTTCTTTCCTTCGATGAAGTCGAACTGGGGAACATTAACTTCCTCACCGGCGAGGAGGCGTTTCAGGTGGTCCTCGAGAAGCTCGAGTTCAAGAGCTTCGATAACCTCGAAATCGTAGTTGCCCTCCTCGTCCTTCGGGGTGTTCTCGCGATCGACGAAATAGTTGTCCATTGCCAGGGTTACGGGATTTTTTCCGCAAACCTGAAGCTGAATCTTCAACCGTTCCGAGATTGTGGTCTTCCCCGATCCCGAGGGGCCGGCAATGGCGACGATCTTGACCTTGGACCTGGAGGAAATTTCTTCCGCAATCTTCCCGAGGTTTCGGGCATGGAAAGCCTCGGAAATAAGAATGACTTCGAGAGCCCTGCCCTCTGCGACTTTCTTGTGGAGACTGTCCATGGTTCGCAGGTCGAGAACTTCAAGCCACCGCGCATAGTCGAGGAACACCGAGGAAAGGTTCTTCGATGCTCTGAAAGGAGGAAGGGTGGATGGGTAGTTGATCGTCGGGAACTGGAGCACCATTCCCGGATCGAGGGGCTTGAGGTCGAAAAGCTTCAAGTATCCCGTGGACGGTGCCAGGGGAGCGTAGTAATAGCCGTACATGTCGGCGCAGCGGTACAGTTCAACCGGATCGACCCCTGCCCATTTGAAGAGCCTCGCCACTTCGCAGCTTCCCTGCCGTTCGAAAATCTTCCGTGCCTTGTCGAGGGAGACGACTTTCCTGACGAAGGGAAGGTCCTTGGATACCAGGTCCGCCATCATTATTTTGACGGACTGGAGATCCTCCCCTGAAAGATCGCCTTCCGGGTCTTCCCAGTAATACCCTTCACTGATGGAATGCCTGAGGACAATGTTTCGGCCCAGGGCTTTCCGGCAGGCAAGGACAAGGAGAAAGCTGAGGGAACGCCGGTAGACTTCCATTCCTTCAAAGGACGAGGTGTCGATGAACTCGACTTCCGCCGAGTCTTCGATGACCCAGTCGAGGGATCTGAGATAATTATTTACTCTCCAGGCTACGACAGCGTCTCCGCCTTCTGGGCGGCTTTCGGAGAGAACTGCCTTTCCTGTAACGGGAACGTCGCTCGAAAAAACGGGCCCGTTTTTCACATGGACGGTAAACGCCATGAAGACTCCTCCTCTCAGGTGGGAAAAAGGATGTTGCCTTGATGTATAAAGTAGACTATGCTGTATCTTATCATATTCCTATCAGCCTAACACTGTGAGGAGAAGCCCATGGAGAACGGAAGAGGAAAAACAAAGATTTACGATCAGGTCGTTAAAACGGTAAAGAGAATGATCGCCGAGGGAGCCCTGCCCCAGGGGTCGGCTCTTCCTCCTGAGCGGCAGCTCATCGAGGAACTGAACGTCAGTCGGAGCTCCCTCAGGGAGGGTTTCCGAATCCTTGAAATGATGGGCTTTATCGAAAGCATCCCCGGGAAGGGGCGTTTCGTGCGCAGGTCCCGGGGCGAGGGGGGCGGCATGGGAAAGGTGCCTCTCCAGGACGAAGCGATCCTGGAACTGGTTGAGGCCAGGCTCGTTCTTGAACCCGCCATCGCTGTGGAGGCAGCCAAGCACGCTTCGCCTTCGGACCTGACGAGAATCAGACGGATCCTGACAAAGACCGGGAAAGACGTGGAATCCCTGGAACACCGCGCCCAGTGCGACTACGATTTTCACCTTGTTCTTGCCGAGTCCACCCACAACTTCATCTTCGTCAATATCGTGAAGATGACGTTCAACCTCATCATGGCCACCCACGAACGAATCTACGCGCTCCTCGACGATAAGGAAATTTTCCTGAGAGAACACGAAGACGTGTACGACGCCATCGTCGTAAGGGACCTGGACAGGGTAACCAGGCTCATGACCGCTCATGTTCAGAGGGTATACCGCACCCTGCAGAACGGAATTGCCCTCGAGGGGATACGGGAGATCTGACGACCTCCCTTTCGCTGTATTTTTTCAGAAGGTCCACTCGAAATCGGGCAGTCCTTCGGCGAGGAGCCTCATTTTTACGTCGGCCCCGATTTCTTCAAGGGCTTTCTCGGTTTTTCCCTCACACCGGGTAACGATCACGGGCTGGGTGTTCGAGGCCCTGATCAGCCCCCACCCCTCGGGGTACAGTATCCGGACCCCGTCCACGGTGATGGCTTCATGATCCTTCAGCGCCTTGTCACGAATTGCGTTCACCACGGCGAATTTTTTTTCGTCCGGACAGTCGATCCTGATTTCGGCCGTGCTCAGGTAAACCGGCACATGGGAGATCATGGCAGAAAGGCTTCCCGTGCCGTGAGAGAGTATCCGAAGGAGTCTTCCCGCAGCATAGAAAGAGTCGTCGAAACCGTAATACTCGTCCGCGAAAAAGAAATGGCCGGAAAGCTCACCGGCGAAAACGGCACCAATCTCCTTCATCTTCGCCTTGATGAGGGAGTGCCCCGATTTCCAGAAAAGCGGTTTTCCACCGAGCCTGAGAATTTCATCCACAAGGGACTGGGAGCACTTTACCTCCACAATGGCTTCCGCTCCCGGGTACTTCGGAAGTATCTCCTTCCAGAATAGAGTCATGAGGATATCTCCCCAAATTATCTCTCCCCGTTCGTCCACCACGCCCAGCCTGTCGGCATCGCCGTCGAAGGCGATGCCGAGATCGGCCTTTTCCCTGACGACGGCCTCCATGAGAGAAACGAGGTTTTCCCGTTTCTGCGGGTCGGGGTGATGGTTGGGAAATGTCCCGTCAGGCTTTTCAAAAAGCAGGACCGCAGTGACCCCCAGGGACTCCAGAAATGAGCGGGCATGAAGGCCGGCGGTTCCGTTCCCGCAGTCTGCCACAACCTTGAGCTTTCTGGGACCGAGGGTGATTTTTGACTGCAGCATCTCGAGGTATAAGCCGGAAATATCTGCTGTTTCCACCCTGCCTTCAGCAGAACCTTTCTGGAGATCGTCCTCGAGGATCATGCGGAGAATCTCCCGAATTTCGTCGCCGTAAAGGGTCGACGTTCCCCAGGCAAGCTTGAGGCCGTTCATGTCCTTCGGATTGTGGCTCCCGGTGATCATGACTCCTCCGCCGAGAGAGAGCCCCGGTATGCTCCAGTACAGCATGGGCGTGGTAACCGTTCCGAGCCTGACCACGTCGAGCCCGGCCCAGGTCAGGCCCCTCACCGCAGCCTGCTCTATTCTTGCCGTGGAGAGCCTGACGTCTCCTCCGACAGCGACCTTGTCCACGCCGCGGCGGCGGAGCCAGGTACCGAAGGCCTTTCCTACGGCTTCCACCACCGGATCGGGAAGGTCGGAATCGGCAACACCCCGAATGTCGTATTCGCGAAAAATGACAGGTGAGATTTGCATAAACGATCCTCCTTTGTGTATACTTTTGTTGTGCCTTGAAACCTGCGACTGTATTATAATCGACCAATATTACTTCACTGAAAAAAAGCCCGATGAGGGGTACAAGGAGTTTATTTCATGAATGAAATTGCCATCATATTCCCTATTGCCGCAATCATCCTTATCGGGTGGGCTTTCACCGAGTTTGGAATTATCCCGAGGAGCACGTTCAGGGAAAACAACAAGATTCTTTACTGGCTTTCGATCCCTGCCCTTCTTGTCCGGCTCACTGCCAGGGCGGACCTTACGGCCGCAGGGAATCTGAACCTTCTTCCGGCAGTCCATGCAAGCTATCTTCTTATGCCCCTGATTGCCTGGGCCGCAGGCAGGCGAGCCGGTGAGGAACGGCACCGGCTCGCCATCTCCGCGCTCGTCTCCATGCGTTCAAACCAGGTTTTCATGGGCATTCCCGCCGTTTCGATCGCCCTTGGCTCAACGGGACTCGAGAGCCTCTCCCTGTATTTCGCCATGAGCCTTGTAGGCTACCACATAATTTCCATCGCGGCATCCCAGATTGTCCTCTCCGGGGGAATTTCACCGAAGTCCATTCTCAACTCGGTAAAGAAGCTCGCCGGCAATCCCATGGTGATCGCCTGCTTCGTCGGGATAGGCTTTTCGTTTGCAGGAGTGAACGAATTTCCGCGCCCGGTGGATGTCACCCTGAAGGTCTTGGGCGACATCGGGACGGGAATGGCGCTCCTCGCCGTGGGAGCGGGGCTGTCTTTCAGGTCCGTTCCCGCCATGCTCCGGAAAACATGGAGGGACACTCTGATCAAGCTCATGGTTCAGCCTGCGGTGGTATGGGCGTTCCTTCTCGTGTGGCCGGTGGATCCCGTTATGCTTAAGGTAGTGGTTTTCGTAAGCGCCATGCCTGTGGCTGTAAACTCTCTCGTGGTGGCCCAGGGAATGGGTATGGACGACAAGTACGCCGGAGAAGTGATTGCCGTAACAACCATCTTTTCGGCAATCTCCCTTCCTTTCTGGATCAGGCTCCTCGGCATTTAACTGTTTCAGGAAGTTTTCCGCCAGAGCAAAACCCCTTTCTCCACAAGGGGAGAAACCTGCCCCTGCTTTCTCAGCCATGAAAGATGCGCTCCTACGGCAGCGCTGTTCAGAACGTACTCACTCACCGACATGGAAAGGGAAAAACGGTCCGCCAGGCCCCGAAGGATTTCCTCCCTGCCGGCCGGCTCCCCGCAGCAGTCCAGAACCGCCTCGCTCACCCGGAGCAGCCCCTTCCGATTGGCCTCGGCAAGAGGAACGATGTTTTCGGTGGCGGCCGCGTGGCTTGGAACAAACCAGGCGGCTTGGGCCTCGACCAGCCGGTCGATGGTTTCCAGGGCCGCACCCACATCGAGGACGAACATAACGGCATATTTTTCGATGAGATCTTCCGAGAAGACGGAGTCCGCAACAAAAAAAACATCATCGGGCGTCCTGACGCCGATCATGTCGAGAAAATGCCCCGGCAGGGGTACCGCTTCCAGTCCGGATTCATCGAACACCCCCCTGTTTTCTATGAGCATGTCGACTTCCGACGGTTTCGCCTGGAGAAACTTGTTCCCCAGTTCCGCAAAGGGGAAAGCCGACCAGAGCAGAAGAGGTTCGAGGACCGGATTTTCAATGACTACCGACTCAAGGCGGGTCGCCGCTACCGAGCAGCCGGTCCTTTTTCTCAGGAAGGCGTTTCCTCCGCAGTGGTCCGCATTGGAATGGGTCGTCACGATTCTCCGGAGAGGAATTTTTCTCTCCTCGAGCATACGGGCGATTTTTCTTCCCGCTTCGTCATCCAGTCCGCTGTCAACCAGCCTTGCCCCGTCCTGATACAGAAAAACCCCCACGTTCACTCGTCCCGGAATGTACTCCGTCGCAGCTCCCAGCTTTACTGTTTCCACAAGCCTGTCCCCCTTATTCCGTATACTGCGTTTATTGTGAGGCAAACGAAAAGTCTTGGCAATCCCCCTTGCGCAGTCCGGACCATGTGCTATAATTTGCTCACCTTTGGTACGGACCATTTTTGTAATTCTTTATTCTGCAGCAAAGGAGATGCATCATGGAAAAGACGGAACTTGAACTGAAAGGCGGCAAAAGCACTTCCCGGGACGATTCTTCCGATACCTTCAACAACCTGATGTCCGATTTGAATCACGATACTTACAGATCCCGGTACGACCAGTAGAACGAGCCGCCCCCCTGAATCCGCACCCCCAGCCCAAGCGTTCCCCGGTGACGCTCCCCGCTGAGGTGCGGATTTAGGGGGCGGTTTTTTTCTTTGACGTTGCCTCCGGTTGCGCTATAATGTTCCAGTTAATCAGGAGGTGACGGGTGTGTCCAATAACGAAGCGATCCCTTCAGATTCTTCCGCTTCCCTTCCCGCAATTGAGGTGCGGGGTCTTCATAAATCCTTCGGCAGTCTGTCCGTGTTGCGGGACGTTTCTCTTTCAGTGCGGGAAGGGGAAGTGGTTTCGGTTATCGGACCAAGCGGTTCGGGGAAAAGCACCCTTGCGCGGTGCATCTGCAGACTGGAGAAAATAAACGCCGGAGAGATTTACCTTTACGGGAAGAGGACCGACGGGGCAAGCCATTCCAACCGCGATATCGCCCGCCTGGTTGGTATGATTTTCCAGCAGTTCAATCTCTTCCCTCATCTTTCTGTCCTGGACAATCTCACGCTGAGCCCCATCCAAATTCTCGGACTTTCGAGGGAAGACGCTTTTGAGAACGCCATGGCCCTTCTGAAGAGGGTCGGGCTGGAAGAAAAGAGAAACGCGCGGCCGAACGAACTCTCTGGAGGCCAGTGTCAGAGGGTGGCCATTGCAAGAGCTCTGGCGATGAATCCCAAAATCATGTTGTTTGACGAGCCGACCAGCGCCCTCGACCCGGAGCTCGTGGGCGAAGTGCTTGATGTAATCGCAGGCCTCGCCGATTCCGGTATGACCATGATGATCATCACCCACGAGATGATGTTCGCAAAAGAAGTCTCTGACAGAGTGCTTTTCATGGCAGACGGCAATATCGTCGAACAGGGACACCCGAAAAAAATCTTCTCTTGTCCGGAACTTCCCAGGACAAAGCTCTTCCTCCAGAGAATGCTCGTACACTTCGGGAAAGAGCTTACCGAAGGAGACAAAAAGGAGGCATGCCGGCATGACGCTTGATTTTTCCGCCATCGTCCCATATCTCCATATGCTGCTTACCGGAGCGAAGGTGACTATTCAGGCCTCTGCTCTCTCCGTCCTGTTCGGGGCAATTCTCGGCATTTTCGTCGGTGCCCTCAGGGTGGTTCCCTTTGCGCCCGTTCGGGCTGCCGCAGCGACCTATATTTATATTATAAGAGGGACACCGCTTCTCATCCAGCTCTTCCTGATTTACTTCGGACTTCCCTCCCTCGGGCTGAATCTGCCTGCCTTTACCGCCGGCATAATCGGCCTTTCAATCAATTCGTCGGGATACGTGGGTGAAATTGTCCGGGGAGGAATTGAAGCGGTGCCGAAGGGACAGTGGGAAGCATCCAAGGTGCTCGGTCTTTCGTACCTGAAGACCATGCGCTTCATAATCCTTCCCCAGGCTATCAGGAACATGCTCCCCGCCATCGGGAACGAGTTCGTCACCCTCATCAAGGAATCTTCCCTGCTGTCCACCCTTGCCATAACAGAACTTACCATGGTGGGACAGCAGGTGAGGAGCGTTACCTATGCGTCCTTCGAAACGTTCATCGCGGTGGGAATAATTTACCTTGTGATGACGAGCGTAACGAGCTTTTCCCTTCAATGTGTGGAAAAGAAATGGAAAGTCAGCTGAACGGGTTTTCCCAAAGCCGGTATAAAAACAGGAGAGAGGCCGAAAAGCCTCTCTCCTGTTTTTATACCGTTCTTGTTCCCTGTGCCGCAGTCCGCTGGGAGTACCGGGACCGCTCTTTTTCCGCACCCAGGCCGTCCAGGTATCCCCATGATGCCATGACAATCTCCCGGATGGAAAGCTTTCTCCGTTCCCGCATTTCATTCCAGAGAGTAATGGGGAGAAACATCCATATCCTGAAAGCTGAATCTGGGCCTTCTCCTCCAAAATCGGAGAGAATGAGGTATCCCGACTTGCTGTACAGCACAACCGGCCGCGAGGACTGGGAGTTCATTCTCTGGAGGTCGTCAAGGGAGAATGCGAGCCCTTCCATCTCCTCGATGTCCTTTTTCCCGGGCAAATCTGTCAGAGAAAACCAGATCTTCGGAGGCTGGGTTACGCCCTCGAATACATCCGCTGCACTTTTCATCCAGGTCTTGACCCTGGATACGGCTTCATAATCGTTCCTGAAAAGGGCAAGCCTTATGGCCCAATAGGCCATCTTGGCCGTAACGTCCTTTTCCAGTACATCGAAAAAGGCTTCTTCGTTCTGGAGAAATTCTCCTTCTCCCAGAAGGTGTTCCTCCCCTATAAGCCCCCTGAGAATAAGAGCCGAAGGCATGTGTTCCCCCGGAGGAGGCATTTGCCCGGAAAGGAATGCTTTCAGCTGTGAAACCACTTCGGCGGAAATGGTCGCCTTCTCCACTTCACCGAGCAGAAGGGTCTTCGGCTTTCCTTCGTATAGAAAAACTTCCGTAGATTCATCCGTTCCGAGTTTCCCCAGAGTCCAGCGTTCATAGTGTTTCATGGTCGCGGAACCCACGAGATACCTGTTGTAAGGGAGAAGAAGGAGGACCCTCGGAAACGGCCCGTCGGGCAGGCCGTCAACAGTCATGTCGTCAGGGAGGCGCGCGATGTTTCCTCTCGACATGAGCTCGAATATCATGACCAACCCCTCCTCTTCTGATGTTTTGCAATAGAATAGCATCAAAAGATCGGAGTATCAAGAGAAAAATACGGAACAGGACTAGTTTCGCAGGCTTCATTCCTTTCTCTGCCCAGGGAGGTTTTACTTCCACCGCCTGTGAAGCCAGAGCCACTGTTCGGGAAAAGGACGGATCATTTCTTCAATTGCCCTGTTCATGCGAAGCGTGTTTTCCTGAATGGCTGCGTTTCTCTCGCCTTCGGCCATGGGAACCGGCGGGGAGATGACCACCCTGTGCCTGAAGGGGGCAAGCCTGTAGGAGACAACCGGAACGACAGGCACTCCTGCCAGGTGGGCAATGGCGGCCGGACCTCCAGCCGTGTAGCACATCCGGCCGAAAAAGGGACCGTGGACTCCGGTGGAATGCCATGCCTGGTCCGGAAGAAGTCCGATAAACCCCCCTCTTTTCGCAAGGCGGACGGCATCTTTCATTATGAAATGTTTCTGGATGGTTCTTACTCCCAGCGCGGCACGGTAGGTTTCAATAAGTTCGGAGAGATTGGGGTCGTCCGGGTTCCGGACCACTGCCGTAAGAGGATAGCCCGCCTGAGCGAGCCATCCCGCCAGGAGTTCCCAGTTTCCCACGTGGCCGGTCAGGATGATGGCCCCCCTGCCGGAATCCCGTAATGTGTCCAGGATTTCTTTCCCTTCGATTTCCACGACCCAGGAATGCACCAGGGAGGGATTCGAGACAAGGGAGAGATATTCGGCCACCATCCAGGAGATGTGCTGGTAACACTTCGTCAGTATATCTCTTCTCCATGTTTCATCGGAGTCCGGAAAGGCCAGCCGGAGATTTTCGAGGGCCACATTCCGCCTCGGCCTGATGATCCTGAGCCCGCCGGAAAAAAAGGACGCCACTGCCAAAGCCCGCCAGCCTGGCCTGATCCATTCCCTGATACCGTTGAGAACAGCTGCCCGACCTTTCAACGGGCGTCCCCCCCGGAAAGAGAGATATAGAGGTTTTCCAGCTTTTTCGCTCCCTTTTCAGGGGTGAACTGTTCGGATACATGGCGCCTTGCGGCAGCGGAAGCGGCTCTTCCTTCCTCACCGGCGAGCCGGGTCAGAACCCACCGTTTTTCATCGGCTCCCGCAGATGGATCAAGATAGACATACCCTTCCTTCCCGAGGAGCTCATCCATGACCGGCGACCGAGGGGCCGCCGTCGGGACTCCCATAAGGGCCCCGTTGGCCGAAAGAAGGGCAAGAGAGGGAACAGGGTTTTCTATGAGCAGCATTGTCCTGCCGAGGGAGAGAAGCTGCATCGTCTCCTCGCTTGCCCGGCCGAGCAGACGGAAGTCCGCCCCCATGCTTCCGAGAAGGGAAGAATAGTCGTTTTCTCCCGAAGTCTCTCCCGCAAGAAGGCAGAGAAGAGACTCATCTCCCGGGGAAGTTTCTCCCGGACCTTCTCCTCCCCAGTTCACCTTGACCTCGAACGCCGGGGGGATATAGGTTTCTCCTCCGGAGCACTCGGTAGCGGAAAACACCGTGGGATGGCCTTTCCATTCCGTTTTCAGGGAGAAGCGGGTGTGTACGGTTCTCGCCCTGAGCCTGACCAGCCCCCACCAGAAAGGAGGGGTTCCCCACAGATGCCACAGCCTTCCCCTGGTCCCGGCCGCCGCTGCCCTTTCTATGGTGTGCATTGAGCGCCATGAGAGAAGCCCTGGAATGTTCAGGAGATCCGTTCCCGACCCGGAATAGGCGTGAAGAACAGTCCCGCTTCGTATCAGCGCCCTGGCAAGGGTTCCCGCAACTGAGGCCTCCCAGGGCAGGAGGGATTCTCCGATGTACCAGCAGCATTCGATCTTCGCCATTTTTATTCCCTCCCTCCGAGGAGGTTTACCGGAAAAGAACCATGAAAAACCGTTTTTTTCCCAGCCGAACAAAGAGATACCGGTCGCCCAGTACGTCCTCTTCCTTGACCTGACGGTTTTCTTCAACGATCCGTTCGCCGTTCACGTAGAGTCCGCCCCCTTTGATCAGGCGGCGGGCTTCGCTTTTTGAAGGACAGGCGCCTGAAGACGTGAGAAGGTCCACCAGGGGAAGGGGAAATTCTCTGGGAACCTCGCCCGTGGGGACTTCCGCCGAAAGGGTCCGGAGCATGTTGTCCGACAGTTCCCTGGGCTCGAAAGATTCCCCGAAGAGAATCGAACTGGCTTTCTTCACCGTTTCGGCGTTTGCGGCACCATGAACGATGGCAGTAACCTCGCAGGCGAGGCGTCTCTGGGCTTCCCGGCGCTCCGGAGACTTTCCGTGAAGTGTCATGATTCCGGCTATTTCGTCGAGAGGCAGGAACGTGAAAAGCTTCAGCAGTTTTTCCACCGACTGGTCTTCCACATTCATCCAGAACTGGTAGAACTTGTAGGGCGAGGTTCTTGCGGGGTCAAGCCATACGGCCCCTTCTTCCGTCTTTCCGAATTTTGTTCCGGATGACGTGAGAAGGAGGGGCTGGGTTGCCCCGAAGGCTTCTCCCCCGGTTTTTTTCCGGATGAGATCCACTCCGGAAATGATATTGCCCTGTTGGTCGTTTCCGCCCATCTGGAGCCTGCAGCCGAAGTTCGAGAAAAGGTAAAGGAAGTCGTAAGCCTGGAGCAGGACGTAGGAAAATTCAGTGTAGGAAATGCTCTTCTCCGGGTCTTCGAGACGACTCCTGACGTATTCCCTTGAAATCATGGAGTTGACCGAGAAGTGTTTCCCCACATCCCGGAGTACTTCCAAGAAAGTGAGCTTCCCGAGCCATTCGTAATTGTTGATCAAGAGGGCGGAGTTTGCTCCGCTGTCAAAATCGAGAAAGGAAGCTAGCTGCTTTTTCACTCCCTCGAGATTTTCCTTTACTTTTTCCAGGGTGAGCAGGTTTCTCTCCTTGCTTTTCCCGGAGGGGTCACCGATGAGCCCCGTGCCCATGCCTGCAAGAGGTATGGGACGATGGCCGCATTTTTGAATCCATGCGAGAGCCATTATGGGGATCAGGTGTCCCACGTGAAGGCTGTCCGCCGTAGGGTCAAATCCGACATAGGCGGTGACCATCTCCCGCCGGAACAGGGCCCCGAGTTCCTCGTCGTTACTGCACCATTCGATGTGTCCCCTTTCCCTGAGGACCTGTAGCGCATCTGAGAACATAGTACTCCCTCCTGATTGTATACCGCTTCCGGGCTGTATGTTTCCGGGCGGAGTTCTATCATTTCCCCTTCGCCGGCGAGGGGGGTTTCGTCCATTCGAGGACACCTTCTCCAAGAGAAGGCATGACAACCGTCAGCACTCCAGAATTTTCAAGGATTTCTGATGCGCGGACCACCATTTTCATATTCACGCCTATGGTCCGGCCCATTCTTTCAACGATCTTCCCGGTTCTCGCCAGGCTCCGGATGGCTTCGGCAAAAGCGGGACCGTCCAGAAAAGCCCAAAACACTGCCCGTTTCCCTTCCCTCATCAAGGGAACGAAATCGGTTATTTTCTTTTTCCTTTCGGACTTCAGCGATTCCCCGTCGATTACACCGATCCTGAGCATTTCAGAATTCGCCGCGCACACAATGGAGAACGGTATGGAGGCGGTTCCTCCCTCGGGAAACCCTTCGAGTTTCTCAACGGCAGGCACAAGGGAGGTCCACTCCCGGCTCCAGAAGGACCGGGCAAACGCCGTTCCGGCGGTCCCCCTGTCAGGAAGCTGGAAGAGGATTCCCGGCAGTGAGAAGACAAGGAGCTTGCCTGTGCCACCGAGAGAAACCATTACGGGCCCCGGCAAGAATTCATTCAGTTCTTTTCCTCCGATGCCGACCGTGTCCTGAAGACTCCATTCACCGGCGCCGGCCCTTCTGAAGAGAGACGGGGGTATTTCCGGCAGGCTGATTCCGAAGGATGCGATAAAGGGTTCCGGGGCAAGGAAGCGGTCGTCCCACATGACAGGAGCTATTTTTTTCGGCTCGCCGCGGCGGAACAGAGCTTCAAGTCCGTCGGCCTCCCATTTCAGCCGCCCCCCTGAGCGATCTCCCCTCCAGGCCGCAGTCACCGATATTCCTCCAGGCTCGACGGAAATACCCTCCTGCGAGGCGAAGTGAGAGAAAAGTCCGCCGTCAAAGAACAGGAAATGATTGGGCCACCTTTTTTCCACGGACCATGAAATGTTCATTCCTCCGGTGCCCTTTTCAAGAAGAGCAATCATGGCGTTCACTCTGTCCGGAGTCGTCCCGACGAGTGTGAGCCCATTCCAGCCCCGGAAGTACAGGGGGAAAAGCGGTGTCGGGCCGCCCTTCAGCTCGAAAAGCCCCTCACCGGGTACTTTCTCAGCCTCCAGCGAGGTCCCCCAGCTTTCAGGGACTGTTCCCCGGGCGATGCTCTCCGATTCATCTCCGCTGAAACGGAGCACACCGTCTGTTAGTATGCGCCCCCGTTCCAGGGAAAATAGCACTGCAACTTCTTCCGCCTCCGCTAAAAGGGGGAAAAGGCTCCGGAGCCCCCTGAGGACCGGAGCATTTTTCCCTGATTCACCGGGTAGTGATGCCGACGGCACTGAAGCGAAGACATCACCCCGGGCTTCGATGAAAAGGAAAGGAACCCCCTCCCCGGGCGGGGGAATGGCCGAAGGAAGTTTTTTCCCTTCAGGCACGCTTCCGGCAAGGGTAAAAAGCATGGCAGCCAAGGCGAGCGCTCCAAGAAAGGCAACTGCCCGGCGCATCGTTTTTCCCTCACCCATTCGCTTGTTATCCTCCTTCAGGCCTGGCAAGGTTAGGCCTTTTTGGCCGACATTTTTCCCCTGGCCGTTTCAAGAAGAATCTTCGTCGACTGCAGCAGGGGAAGAATGTCCTCGTCTTCTTTGCCTGAAACCGATTCCCTCAGGCCGGAAGCCAATGTCAGGATCTCCGTGAGCACCGACGGAACTTCCTCACCCCGCAGGAGCACGGGCTGTTCGGGAAGTTTCACCGCTTTGGCGGCACCGTTGGGCTCGAGCTGGATTTCCTGTCCTGCGGAGGGGATAACGGATTTCATCCCGGCCTTTTCGAGCGTCTGGGAAAAGGCGAGAGAGGATTCAGGTTCGCCGTGGGTGATGAGGAACAGGGGGGGCGTGGTGAAGTTTGACGCCCAGGCGAGTAGGTCGTCACGGTCTGCGTGAGCCGAAAAGCCGTTGATGGTGTGAATTTCCGCTTTCACCGTCACATCCTCGCCGGCGATGCGGATATTCTTTTCTCCTTCGACGATCCTGCGGCCTAGGGTGCCCCTGGCCTGGTAACCGACAAACACAACGTGGTTTTTGGGATCCCAGATGCCGTGCTTCAGATGGTGGACGATCCTTCCCCCGTTGACCATTCCGCTGCCGGCAACGACCACTGCGTGCCGAATTTCATTTATGGCCCGTGAATCTTCGACACTGGAAACGTATTTCAGTTTTCCCGGCGAAAAAGGATCTTTCCCCTCACTGACATACTGTTGTATTTCCGAAGAGAGAAGATTCATGTGTTTTCTGTAGATTTCCGTCGCCTTGACTCCCATTGGGGAATCGAAGAATATGGGGACCGATTCTCCAAGGATTCCCTCGTCCTTGAGAAGAGAAAGCTCGTAGAGCACTCTCTGGGCCCTGTCCACGACGAAACTGGGGATAAATACCTTCCCCTTGTTTTTAAGCACCTTGGTGAAGACTTCCCGGAATTCCTCCCGGCTCTCGACATTTGTCCTGTGGAGCCTGTCGCCGTAGGTGGATTCCATGACCACGTAATCGGCATCGGGAATGATGGCCGGATTTCGTTCCATGACCGTTTTCTGGGGACCGAGGTCGCCGCTGAAGACGATTTTCACTTCCTTTTCGTCTTCCGTGAGCCAGATCTCGAGGATGGCACTCCCGAGGATGTGACCTGCATCCCGGAAGCGAACGGAGACTCCTGGAGCCACAGTTATCCTGTCGTCATAGCTGGAGGCCGCAAGGTGGCGGATTGCCTGGTCCACATGCTCGGCACTATACAGAGGCTCCACGGGTTTGAGCCCTTTTCTGGAATTCTTTTTTGTTTTCCATTCCGCCTCTTCCTTCATCAGGTTGGCGGAATCATACCAGAGCACTTTCACCAGTTCGAGGGTGGGAAGAGTGGCGAAGACTTTTCCCTTGAAGCCCTCCTTCACCAGGAGGGGTATTCTGCCCGAATGATCCATGTGGGCATGGGTAAGAAGGACTGCGTCAAGGCTTCCGGCAGCGAAGGGAAACGGCTCGCTGTTTTTTCTGTCGTCGTCTTTTCCCTGGAAAATGCCGCAGTCTACGAGCACTCTGCTCGTTCCGCACTCGATAAGATAGCTTGATCCGGTCACTTCTCCGGCGGCGCCGATGATTTTCAGCAACATCGAAAAATTCCTCCTTCTTTGACTAAAGGCGCTGCGTCTTTTTACGGGTCACACCGCCGCCGCTTCCGGCAAATCAGGCATGACGCACCGCACCAGGGTCCCTTTCCCGCGCCCTGATACCACTTCTAGCCTGCCTCCCACGAGCATCATGCGTTCAAGCATATTGGCGAGCCCTCTGTGTCCTTCCACCCGCAGCGTTTCATAATTCATGTCGGGTTCAAATCCCTTTCCGTTGTCCTGGAACTCGAAGACAACAGCTCCGTCCTTCCGGAAAACCTCCGCCCGCATCTCCGTTGCCTGCCCATGCCGAACAGCATTGGAAACCCCCTCCTGAAAGATCCTGAACAGGGAAAGCAGCCGTTCCCTTCCAAGTTCCACCGAGTCGTCCACATCCATAGAGATGGAAATATTGTAATGCCGGGCCAGGCGGTTGGCCAGCTCAGTCATGGCCTGCTCAAGACCGAGGTCGATCCACGGAGGGGAGAGTTCATCGCACATTTCCCTCAGTTCTCGTACAACAACATGGGCAGTTTCTTCAGCTATTGCGAGATGCCTGTCCATTTCCTGGCCGTCCCCGGCCATTCGGGACAGGCGGATCTGCTGGATCATGGCGGTGATGTTCTGGATGGGACCGTCGTGAAGTTCCCTGGCTATGCGGGATTTTTCCCCCTCCTGGACCCGGACGATGTCATTCACGTACCTGTTCTGCAGGAGAGTCCGCTCCACGGCGGTTCTTGCAAGCCTGTAAAGAACCGTTCTCAGACTTCCGATCTCGCTTACCGCCACAGGATCAGGAAGAGCGGGCAGGTCTTTTCCCCACCGGAGGGTTTCGATCTCCTCAACGAGGTCCTTGAGAGGAACGATGAGCCATTTCCAGAGGGCCCAAAGGGCGAGGAGAATACCTACGCCCATAAGAAGAATCAAAATGGGCCAGAGTCGCCCCACCCGCACCAGAGGGCCAAGAAGCTGGTCCCAGGCGACTGCGGCTATGACATACCGGTCTCCCCCGCTCACAGGGTTCACCGCGATGGTATAGAGGTTTCCCTCGCTGTCTCTTATCTCTACTGCCCGGCCGATGGGGATGGACGGCCGCCAGATTGCTGCAAGATTATCAGCTCCGGGCGATGAAAAAAGAATTCTTCCGTCTGCCGACACCACGGCCACCCAGCCGGGGAGCGAAGGGCCCCAGGTAAAGACCCTGAATCTCCGAATTTCGATTGACGTGAGTTCGCTCCCCCATTTTCTGGTCTCGATGCCTCCGAGCCTCGAAGCCACGTTTTCCGCCATGTCCTGCACGTAGGAACGGGCCACGGATTTCATGGCCCATTCGTGCTGCATCAGGCCGAAACCTGAGACCAGGAGCACCGCGAGAGCGGGCAAAAGGATCGCGAAGGTTATGATCAGGAGGAGGTGCCGCCTCATTCAAGCAATTCCTCAAGGGTAACGACACCGTACTTCAGCGCCAGGAGAAGGGCCTCGGTCTTGTTTTTCGCTCCAAGCTTGTCGTAGATGGAGGCCAAGTGGGTTTGTACTGTCCGCTCACTGATAAAGAGACGGGCAGCCACTTCCTTGCTTGAAAGCCCCTTCGAGGCGAGTATGAGCACTTCTCTCTCCCTGGCCGAAAGGGCTTCGGGAGCGAACTCCCTTTCCCCGACGGCCGAGGCCACTTCCGAGTCAAGGTAAAAGCCTCCCTTGGCCACGGTGGAAATGGCCCGGGAAATCTCTTCGGGGGTGGCGGTTTTAAGGATGAATCCCCTTGCTCCGGCCCTGAGCGATGCCAGAACATACTGCTGGGCATCGTAGGAGGTAAGCATGACCACAGAAACCGGAAGGGACGACTCTTTCACCTTCCGGGCCACGGCGACTCCGTCTTCACCCGGCATTCGGATATCGAGAAGGGCCACATCCGGCCGCAGTTCGTCGATTAGTCTCCATGCTTCGTGCCCGTCTTCAGCCTCTCCGACCAGTTCAACCGAACTTTCCCGGGCGAGGTATGCGGAAATTCCCGCCCTTGTTAAAGGGTGGTCGTCGGCAAGTACAACCCGTATGGGCATCGTTTTCATCTCCTTCCATGCTTTTTATCCCCCCGGGGGGGAAAAGCGAAATCCGGTTTTTGATCATACCGGCACCGGAGGCCTAAATCCGCACCTCAGCTGGGAGCGTCACCGGAACTCGCTTGGGCGGGGGGTGCGGATTGTCGTTCGTGACAACTGCCCAAGCGAGTCCCGCGGCTCCCTGCGTTCGCCGGCTGCCTGCCTGTGAAGCCGACATCCGTGTCGGTTTCTCTCACCTCAGGCGCCCTCCCCAGGGGCCTCTCCGCAAGGAGCGCGGAGCGAGATCTCTTCGCGCCCTGGGGAGGGCGAATTCACCTTATGCCCGGCGACACTCCCTCTGCCTGAAAAATTAGCGGATTTAGGGGAGGACATCCGCATCGACAAAGCCGCCTAGTGGAACGGCGTGAAATACTTTTTCTACGCCCCGCTCCCGAGGCCGATTTCGGCCTCCACTTCCCTGAGAGCCAGGATAACCCACTCGATGACGGTATCCAGGGGCATGGGTATCATTTCAGCCCCCTTGACGATGAGGTCCCGGTCCACTCCCCTCGCAAAGGCCTTGTCCTTCCACTTTTTCTTCACTGATTTGACTTCGAGGTCCATGACCGATCTGCTGGGGCGAACCAGGGCCGCCGTGATCACCAGTCCCGTAAGTTCGTCTACGGTGAAGAGCACCTTTTCCATGTCACTTTCCGGTTTTGTGTCTGAACAGATGCTCCAACCGTGGGCAAGGACAGCCCTGGAGATGTCTTCGGGATACCCCGCGTCGGCAAGCCATCGAGCTCCCTCGTGGGTATGCCTCTCCGGGTTCTCCTGGGTGATTTCCCAGTCTATATCATGAAGGAGCCCCGCAAGTTTCCATTTCTCCACGTCACCTCCCATCCTGGAGGCAAAAAAACCCATGGCGGCCTCAACAGCAAGGGCGTGCTTGATATGACTGTCTTCTTTGTTGTATTTCTTCAGCAGTTCAAGAGCCTGGTTTCGTGAAATGTTCATCGTGTTTCCTCCTCGAAGTTTATTGTGACGCCGGTTGAAACAGCCCCTCGAGCAGGGGGGAAACCATGGAAAAAACGTTTTCCGGCAGCCTGTCGACCGTAACGGCCGCATCCGCCCGCATGCTCCTTGCGAGCTCGTCGGGATAGGGGTGCACGTACACCACTCTCCGGATTCCGGCGTTGAGTATCGCTTTCGTGCAAAAGGAGCAGGGTTCATGGGTACAGTAAATCGCCGCGCCTGCCGTACTCGTTCCCACGGAGGCAGCCTGTGCGATGGCGTTCATTTCAGCATGGGATCCCCGGCAGATTTCGTGGCGTTCTCCCGACGGTATCCCGAGTATCGCCCTGAGACAGCCGACTTCGCCGCAATGGGGCAGTCCCTTTGGAGCACCATTGTACCCCGTGCTGATAATGTGATTTTCCCTCACGATTACCGCACCGACACGCCTCCGGAGACACGTGCTTCGCGAAGCAGCTACCCCGGCTATCATCATGAAGTAAATATCCCATTCCGGCCGCTGAATAGTCATGTCTCATCCTCCGTTTTTCCGTCGATTACGATTATAGCACCCGGAGAAGCCCTTTCTCACCAACTCTTCCGCCTAAATCCGCCCCCCGCGGGGGGCGGATTGTCGTCCGTGACAACTGCCCAGGCGAGTCCCGCGGTTTCCTGCGTTCGCCGGCTGCCTGCCTGTGAAACCCGACCTCCGTGTCGGTTTCTCTCACCTCAGGCGCCCTCCCCCCCTAGGGGATAATCTCTTCGCCCCTGGGGAGGGCTAATTCACCTTATGCCCGGCGGCACTCCCTCTGCCTGAAAAATTAGCGGATTTAGGATTCAGGATGTGGAGATTCTCCCTGCTCTAATGATATGATACGGAAGGTTATTTCATTACCCGGACTTATACTCCCTGGCGAAAAGGAGCCTTTATGCTTTTTTTCCGTGACATTGATCGAAAAGTCTTCTCCTGGTGCTCCTACGACGTGGGGAACTCAGCCTTCGCGACCACCATCATGGCTGCAGTCTACCCGGTATATTTCAAGGAGGTCGCCGCCCTTGGGCTGGCACCGAACATTTCCACCGCCTACTGGGCATATGCCTCTGCCATCTCCCTCTTTCTGAGCGCCTTTTTCGCCCCGATCCTGGGTGCGGCGGCCGATGTAAAGGGATCGAAAAAAAGAATGCTTTTTATCTTTACACTGGTCGGTGTCATCTCCTCGGGATGCATGGCCTTCGTAGGACCGGGTAACTGGGTTCTGGCCCTGTTTCTCATGATGGGCGGGACCATAGGCTTTTCAGCTTCCCTGATATTCTATGATGCCCTTCTTCCTTCCCTCGTTCCGGCACACCGGATAGACACCGTTTCTTCCCAGGGATACGCTCTGGGTTACCTTGGTGGAGGGATTCTCCTCGCGGCAAACCTTCTTTTCATCCGCTATCTTCCCGGAACCGCAGGAGCCCGGCTTTCCTTCCTCTCCGTCGCCCTGTGGTGGGCCCTTTTCTCCATCCCGGTGTTTCTGTTCGTGGATGAACCTCCCTCTTCGCCGGAAGGGAAGCACCTTTCCGGGGCGCCCCTTTTCCTGAAGGGGCTGGAAAGGTTGAGGGCGACTTTCATGGAAATCAGGAACTACAAGAACCTTTTTGTTTTCCTCCTGGCTTTCTGGTTTTACAACGACGGCATAGGGACCATCATCCGCATGGCGACAATCTATGGAGCCACCTTGGGCATACCCATGTTCCACCTGGTGGGGTCTCTCCTGGTTACCCAGTTCGTGGGGATTCCATTTTCCCTGGCCTTCGGTTCCCTTGCCTCGAAAATCGGCAGCAAAAGATCGATCCTCGCAGGGCTTTTCTTCTACCTCTGCATTACCTTCGCAGCCATTTTCGTAAGGGAAATATGGCATTTCTGGGCCCTTGCCATAGCGGTAGGAATGGTTCAGGGCGGTACCCAGGCAATCAGCCGGAGCTTTTTTGCGTCAATGATTCCCCCAGGAAGAACGGCCGAATTTTTCGGATTCTACGATATTTCGAGCAAATTCTCCGGCATATTCGGACCCGCCGTATTCGGCTTCATCACCCAGGCCACCGGTTCCATCAGGCTGGCCATAGCCGTTCTTTCCTACACCTTTATTCTCGGCATCGTCATCCTCAGGAAAGTGAGGAGCTGATACCAGTGGCATTATTCCGTAGCCTGACGGTTGTTCTTCTTTCTGCGGTGTTTGTTTTTGCCGGCCCGCTCCGGCTCGAGGGAGCGACGGTGCTCGCCTCCGGAAGCAGTCTTGTCAGGACGGTGGCAATTACTTTTGATGACGGTCCCAACGAAAAGCTCACGCCTCCTCTTCTCGACATACTGGACTCCCTCGGAGTGAAGGTGAGCTTTTTTCTTGTCGGCTCCATGGCGGAAAAGAACCCGGGGCTCGTTCGGGAAATCCGCTCCAGAGGACATACGGTGGCGAATCATTCCTATTCCCACAGGAGCTGTCTTTCGCTTTCGGCGGACGAGCTGGAGGAAGACATACTAAAATGCTCAGCTGTTCTCGAGGCGCTCACGTCCGTTCCGGTCCGTTTTTTCCGTCCTCCGGGAGGAAAGTACGACAGGAAGACGGTGGAAAGAGTAAGAAAGAACGGGATGAAACTGGTGCTCTGGGACATCAACAGCCGGGACTATACTGGAGTTTCTCCTTCCTACATCGCAAACAGGATGGTCCGGAGAGCAGTCCCTGGTTCCATCCTTCTCTTTCACTCGGGAGTAAAGGCGACCATCGACGCTCTGCCCGTAATAATCGACCGTCTCAGGAAGAACGGATTTGAATTCGTGACGCTGGACGAAATGTTTTCCGCTTACATGGCGAATGCCCTATTTCTAGCGGGTGCAGCGAAAGTCCCGTTCAGTATCATGTGAGGGAGATGATTTCGTGGCTGAGTTTCTGGTTATTTCCACAGGGGGTACAATTGCATCCCGGCCTGGAATGCACGGTCTGACACCATCCCTTCCGGGAGAGGAACTTCTTTCCGGCGTCAGGGGCCTGGAGCGATTCGGCCGAGTCACGGTTCTGGATTTGCTCTCTAAGGACAGTTCAAACATGTCCCCGGAGGACTGGAAGATGATGGCGGCGTGTCTCAGGGCCGAGGAAAGCGAATATGACGGATTTCTCATTCTTCACGGAACGGACACCATGGCTTATTCCGCCTCGGCCCTCTCCTTTTTTCTGCCGGGGTTTTCGAGGCCGGTCGTCATTACAGGGTCCATGCTTCCCATGGGTGATCCAGGTTCCGACGCCGAAACCAATATCCTGGAGGGTTTCATTTTTCTCAGCGCCCTGGCGGAACAAGGAAGAAAAGGCATTTCCATTGCATTCCACGGGCATCTCATCCACGGCCCCCGTTCCCAGAAGATCCTGAGCCACGACTCAACCGCTTTTTCAAGCATTAATTACCATGAACTGGGCTGCATCCTATCGGGAAAGGCAGTCCTGGGGAAAGAACCATTCCTCGCGGGAACCTACCCCGTGGACGTTTCTTCCCTCTCCGTGGAGAACTCCATTTTCCTTGTCACCCTGTTTCCCGGTTTCCGGGCACGGTACCTGGAACACCTGACGGACGCAGAGCCCCGGGCCATCGTCCTGGAGGCCCTAGGCCTCGGCGGTGTGCCTTATCTTGGCGAGAATCTCCTCCCGCCTATTGCACGGTGCAGGGAGAAGAATATTCCGGTAGTCATTACAACCCAGTGCGTTTACGGGGGAGTGGACCTGAGCGTTTACGAAGTAGGGAGGAAAACCCTGGAACTGGGGGCGATCTCCGGTAAGGACATGACCAGGGAGGCAATTATCGCAAAACTCATGATTACCCTCCCGGCGACGGAACCCGACCGACTCGAAGCCCTCCTTCACGAGAATTTCTGCGACGAGATCACCCCCGGGGGAGATCCTCTCTCAGGGGTAAATCGTCCGGAATAGAAAGGATGCCTTCTCCGGGTCCAGTTCAAGGAGCCTTTCGTATTGAACCAGAGCAGAGGTACGGTCTCCCAGTTCAACGCAGCAGAGTCCGAGATCGTACAGTATGTCGACGGAATCGCTCCGGAAAACAAGTCCCTGCCTGAGAACCTCCACGGCCTCCTCGAAACGGCCGGCTATTCTGTACGCCCGTCCCAGGGCACCGTACCCCTCCGCTCTTTTCGGCGCCTCCCGGATAGCCGCCATGGCCGAAGCGAAGGACTCATCCCAGCGCTCGAGCCTGGCAAGGCTTTCGCTGTTTCCTGCGAGCGCTTCCACCGACACGGGGTCGTCGGATAGATACATTTCGTACAGTTTCACCGCTTCCTCGTGGTTTCCCTTCATCCGGGAAGCATGGGCAAGTTCGAGGACCGCTGGAGGGAATCCGGGCATCAGGTCAAGGGACTGCCGCGCCGCCAAGAAAGCTTTGCCCGGTTCATTGTTGAGGTTGTACGCCCTGGCGAGTTCTGCATGGGCGGCGGCATCGCCGGGCGCCGCCGCCGCCTTCAGCAGGGCTTCCCGGAGCCCGCCGTGGACAGCGGAAGCGCCGAACAAACCGAAGACCAAAAAGAAAACAGGGAAACACCATACTGCCGCAGACCGCTTCTTCACTCTCCGGTACGATCCTTTTCCTTCCACAGTTCATCACCTTCCAGGCACGTTTTGACGAACGCTTTCGCGTCCATCTCGCTGCGAATCCCGAACCTGGTGAGCACAAAATCGTACTTCACCGGATCCTCCGGAATATACTTTCTGAAAAGTCCAGTGACCTCAAGAGCCGTTTTCAGGTCCGGAGTTTTCCGTTTCGTCAGGCCGAGACACGAACACATCCTAAACATGTGAACGTCCATGGGGAAAACCAGGGTCTCCGGCCCAAGCACCTTCCAGCCTCCGGGGTCAACTTCGTCAGACCGGACCATCCATTTGAGGAACAGGAACAATCTTTTACATGCACTTCCGTCGCCGGGCGAGGGGAGAAGGAAGCTCTTCCCCAGACCACCTCTTGCCCGGATTCCGCCGGAGAAGAGTGCGGCGCCATCCAGGAAATCCCCGGTTCTGTTGAGACAGTCTTGAAAAAAGTATTCGAGACGGCCGTATTCCCTGAGTATCTTCCCTATTCCCGCAAGAAAGGAGACCATTTCGTTCCCGGATGTGAACCTGTGACGAAACCCGCCAAGGAGACGGGAAAGTACCCCTGCCGGTGTCTCCATAAGAAAGGACCTGGGAGAGGGGCCCATGACCGACAGCAGCCTGTCCGCATTCCTGAGAATCTGGGCTACCCTTCCGTAGGCAATGGACGATACGGCAAGCCCCACGACTTCTCTTTCCTCCACCGTGTCGTAAAGGTAGAGTTTTTCCAGGGGATCGGGGGATATGAACTCCCGGCGGTTCATCCTGCGGTATACATCCTCGAAGCGGGGCAGAAATCCTGCCAGATTCCGTGCTTCTGCGGACAGGACATTCTCCTTTTTCAGCCGTCTCACCTTCCTAATATCTCCGAAAAACGGGCAGGCCCTTCACTTAACTTGGTTAAAAACGGCGGATGGTGCGTTCACCGGAGACTTCCCTTTTTTTACAGTATGGTAGTTGGCATAAGTGAGAGGGGTTCCTTCCTTCAAGAGCTGAGCCTTCTCCACCTGGCCGACGATCAGCTTGTGGGTGAATACTTCCTGCACGGAAAGCACCTTGAGTTCAATACCGGCAAGGGAGTATTCAGTCACGAGCGGGAGGCCGCTCTCGCTGATTTCATAAGTGCATTCGCCGAACTTGTCAAATTCGCGACCGCAGCGGAACCCGAACACTCCTATGAATTTGAGCGGGACGGCATCTTCGAGGACCGAAATGGAAAACCTGCCGCTTTTTTCCACGAGCTCGGTGGTGTAATTATCCCTGTGCAGACACGCCGCCATGCAGATGGGATCTGCTGTCAGCTGCATGAGGGCGTTGATGATCTGGCCGTTCTTTTTTCCTTCGTACCTTGTGCTGAGGATGTACACTCCATAATTCAGAGTGAACAGGGCCCTTGGGTCAATCTGAGCGTCCATGGTCGTCCTCCCTTTGATGAAAAAATGAGCAGGAACACGAGGCTCCTGCTCAATGATACACCACATTCGCACTGCGGGGAAAGCAGGGGGAAACCAGCCTAGTCGGCCTTTCTCTCCCCGAGTTCCTTGTCAATCATGTACATGCCGTGCCTGCCCTCTCCTATCATCTCCATCTTTTTCACAATCCCGTCGGTATTGGCCTCTTCCTCGACCTGTTCGCTTACAAACCACTGGAGAAAGACCTGGGCTGCATAGTCTTTCTCCGTCACGGCAAGGTCCATGAGGTCGTTGATCCGCCTGGTGACATACCGTTCATGCTCATAAGCTCCTTTAAAGACTTCAAGAGCGGATGCCCATTCTTCCCGGGGACATTCGATGGCCTTATATTTAACCCGTCCGCCTCGCGCTACGATATAGGAGGCAAATTTCGTGGCATGTTCCAATTCCTCCTTGGCCTGGACTTTCATCCAGTGAGCCATGCCGTTGAGGTCAACAGAGTTCAGATACGCGGACATGGAGAGATAGATATAGGCAGAATAGAGCTCAGCGTTGATCTGATCGTTGAAGGCGTCTTCAATCTTTTTGCTTATCATACTTAGAGATCCACCTTCCATAAACCATGAATATTGCAGTATTCCCTGCTCTTCGTTGGAGCAAAAGTCTCGAAGACGGCTTCGGCAGGCTCTCCGGGATTCAGGAATTTCCTGCAAATCCTGTTACCATCCATGATCTCGATGAACTCGATGTAATGTTCGTTCGTCATGGGGTGAGGAACGCTTCCCACCTTGACCTTGTTGCCTTCAACAACCGGAACATGCTTCTCGGTGGCCGAATCGGCGGTTTTTTCCTCGAGGAGCTTCATGGGCTGTCCGCAGCACACAAGGTCTCCCCCTCCTACGTGAAGGAGTTCTACCACATTGCCGCACAGATCGCATTTAAACACATCCAGCTTCTTCATCCCGTATTTTTCCTCCTTTTGATATGAAATGACGTTGTTATTTGTAAACGGATTCATTATAGCATTTATTTGTTCTTTTCACAGAGAAGTCGGAAGAGGTTCCCCTTCGAGAGGCGCAGAATGGCTTCATTCAAGGTTTCCGCCCGCCGATACATATATCGGAGATAGCACCAAACTTTGTGGAGGCTGAAACCATGAAACCGACCCTGAAAACGGGCGTCGCTGCCCTTGTAATTCTTTGTTTTTTCTTTTCATCTGATGCGGCTGCATCGGGAAATAAAACGGTGCTTCTTCTGCCGACGCTGAATTTTACTGATTATGAAATTTGGGAAAGCAAATTTTACCCCGTCAATGTCCTGGAACGGAAAATGACAGAATATCTGGCATCTCTGCTTCGAAGGGATCCTTTCACAGATGTCCGGATTCTCGATGAAGAGGCGGCAGAACGATGGTTCGCCGGAGAACGCCGACCTGGAGATTTTGCAGTCCGGATGGAGCTTTTTTCCGTTCTCGCGAAAGAGAGGGAGACGCTGGGTTCCTTCGAGAATACGGATGTCTCTCTCCGTGTCAGAATGTATGACGGGGGAAACGGGGAAATGCAGGATTCCAGAATTGCCTCGGGCAGTGACCAGCGGTACACTTTCAATCCCGGAGACGACAGACTGTATTTTCTGAACGCCAGGGAATACCCGGTGCTGGAAATACTCCAGACCAACCTTTTCGACCGGATACACAAGGATGGGCTCGACCTTCTCCGGCTGACACCTCCCGACAAGGGACAGAAAATGAGCCGGCCGACATGGAAGCAGTTTTCTTCCACTTCACACTGGCAAGCCTTCAAGAACGCAATCGCCGATGCGGCGGGAGAAATATCAGGGGTCAGCGACGATGAATTTTCCCTCATCGGCAGGATCATCGCCCCAACCGCAGATTCGACGCTAAAGAGAAGAGAGTACATCATCACCCTCGGACGGAAAAATTCCCTGGCTGTGGGAGATATTCTCCAGGTGATCCGGGGCGATTCATACATCACCGTTGACCCGGAAAATCCGGTGGTAATCGTTCCCCGGGTAGTGGGCAACGTGAAAGTCACGAAACTCATGGATTCCGAATCGGTCGTGGTACTGATCAACGAAAAACCCAATGATCCCGTCCAGCTCAACGACCTGGTACGAACTTCGAGGTTCGGGACGAAAAAGGCGGCTCCCCTGAAATGAAGAAAACAGCATGTATCAGCATTTGGGCGGTTCTTTTTCTCTGGGCATTTCCCCTGTTTTCTGAAATTCTGCCGGCAGGGGCAAATGGAGTGGTCGTTACCGAGCCGGAAGGAAGGGCAACGGAACAAAAAAAACCGAAACCGGCAAAAAAAGCCTCCCCATCCAAAAACACCGCTCCGGCAGCGAAAAAGGAGGTGCAGAGAGAACCTGATTCCCTCCCCCCCATGAACCTTTCTCTTCAGCAGGGGATTCTTCTTCTTGGACAGCGATATTTCTCCAGGGCAACCCCTCTCCTTGAACGGGCTGTTCTTGAAGAGCCGGACAATCCAGTAGCCTGGCATGCCCTTGGAAGGGCATACCACGAAAGAGGGTTGTTCTCCAGGGCGCAGGAAGCATACAAAAAGGCCCTGGAAGCGGAACCTGAATACCCGCCGCTCTCCAGGATTCTTGCCTATCCTCCGGGCGACGGACGAAAACCTCTCTGGGATCCAAAACGGCCGGAAAGAATCGAGGCCCTGTCGGCAGCGACCGGAGGATTTTCAATTCTTCCTCCTGATAAAGCCCCGAATCAGGAAGCTCCGGATAGCCCGCATCTTCCTCCCGAGGCAGCACCGAAAGAAATGACGACAGAAAGCACCCCGGACGCTGCCCCCGTGCCCGGGCAGTTCCCTTCTGACAAGACGAACAGAAAACTGCGCCCCTTCGTGCCGGTGCGCATTGTAATAGCCCCGCAGAACGAAGAAAACACCGACCCGGCACAGTTGGAAACAGCGCCTTCACCGGACGCGGTTCCAGACTTCCCAAGCCCTGTGTATATTCCTCCCGATCCCGCTGCTACGGAAGGGGAAACGGACTGATTGACGTTTTCTCCCTGTAAAATGCAGGCCAGGAAGGTTCCCCCTTTCTTTTGTACAGGGAAATGAACGCATTCTTTGAAAGGAGGACTCCCGATCATGAAACGACTTACACTCGTTCTTCTTGCCCTTCTCTCTTTTTCTCTACCGGCAGCACCCTGCGGAGCTTCTTCCGTTTATGTCGTGGAACCTGTTCTCGTAAACCAGCCGCTCTATGCCGGCATGAATTTTTACGTATATCGCCCCTACAACCTCCCGGCGGGATGGTATGTCACCTTTGACGGATATCCTGTTGTGCGGACTTCATCAGGAGCCTGGGTCTACGGCGCAATGAGCCAAAACGGACTTGTACCGACTGCCTTCGTCGTCGGATCGATCAATCCCGCATCCCTTCCCCTTCTTCAGTACCCGGTCCCAGCTGCGGTGTCCTCTTTTAACCATGTTCAGGTCCTTCCCCTTGATGCCGTTTCCCCGCACCGACTTCAGCAGCCCGTTCCGCCATCACTGCCGCCATCAGGGAGAATGCTGCTTCCGACAGCCGTTCCTTCCTGGGCTGTGAATCCATCTTTCAACGCAATTGGTTCGTGGGACCGACTCGTAGACAGAATGGGCATACTTGGTAACCCAAGAGTTCCCATCGCTTGGAAAGGAGACCGACCGAAAGCCATCTACGCATGGACCGGGAGAAGCTGGTACCAAATGACATCATCTTCGGTGGATATTCCGGAAAAGCCTTCCGAGATACTGAAGGACCATCTGTACACCCTCACAAGGATGGTGCATAGGAACAACGTATACTGGAACGACAGCGACACTCCCCTTCTAGCCCACCAGGCTGCCGTATGGGGGTATCTCTGGATGGGCAGGCTCACGCCCCTCGCCAACCATTAAAATTCAAGGAAGGAATGCATTGCCATGAGGACCAAGGAAAGAATAAAACTATTCGACCTTTTTTCCTCCGAATTTCATCTTCGGTCTGTGCGCTCTTTCCCCTTTTTCTTTCTCTTCCTGTCCAGGCTGATATCAAAAACAGATTATCCGGACAGGTTCAGCATGCCGTTTTCAGATCCAGCCGATCCTACTCTGAAACCATTATCCTTCTTTCCTGAGACGGATGGTGGTTTTGGTATCCTAAATCTGACCACCCAGAGCATAGCGAGGCGAGGGTAAGACCTCGTTCTTGCCCTTGCCTGTCGTCCTGAGGGCGGCTCCACGCCCGAATCGCGCAGCATCCCGAGCATAGCGAGGGGAGGACCTCGCCTTGTCGTCCTGAGGGCGGGTTCATGGCCGAATGGACCTCGATTTTAAGGCCCTTCAGGAGCAAAAACCAGATCCTTCGGGTGGTAGTACAACCCTCAGGATGACAAACAAGGGCAAGATCCTCCGGCCATGACCACGGCCTCAGGATGACAGCAGGGTCATTACAACAAGTGCCCCTGACAGCAAGGGCCGGCCTCCACGGCCTTAAGACGACAGCCAAAAGCGGACCCTCCCCCTCGTTCTTGCCCTTGCCTGTCGTCCTGAGGCCGGGTTAATGGCCGAATGGACCTCGCCTTGTCGTCCTGAGGCCGGGTTAATGGCCGAATGGACCTCGCCTTGTCGTCCTGAGGCCGGGTTAATGGCCGAATGGACCTCGATTTTAAGGCCCTTCAGGAGCAAAAACCAGATCCTTCGGGTGGTAGTACAACCCTCAGGATGACAAACAAGGGCAAGATC